>JAKONS010000039.1 GCA_022701845.1 Burkholderiaceae bacterium | reverse complement strand
CGCGCAGCATGCCGGCCTGGTCGTACATCTCCTGCGCCCAGTGGATCGGCCGGTTGCGCGAGCCGTGCAGGCCGGCCTCGGTGATCGGCGAGCGGCCGGCCATGATCAGGATCGGCGCCTGGTCGCGGCCGGCGTTGGCCGCGCCGTTGACCGTGTTGGCGGTGCCGACGCTCACATGCACCATCACCGCCTGCGGCCGGCCGCTGGCGAGGTACGCGCCGTGCGCCATCGACACCGCCGCGTTCTCGTGCGGCACCACCACCGGATGCGGCACCCGGCTGCCGATCTCGCCGGCCGCCTCGGCCAGCGAATAGGCCTCGACGATGGCCGGGAAGTCGGTGCCCGGGTTGCAGAAGAAGTACTCCACGCCGTGGTCGAACAGGGTGCGCAGCAGCACGGTGGCGGCGATCGCCTCGGGCTCGGCACCGGCGGCAGTGGGGGTCGACTCGGTACGCATCGGGAGGGTTCTCTGCGGGCGTGGCGACCCGGGCCTACTTGTTGGTGATGCCGGCGGTGCGGATCACCTCGGTCAGGCGGGCGGTGTCGCGCTTGAGCAGCGAGGCGAAGGCCGCGGTGCTGCCACCGGCGACGTCGCCGCCGGCGCTGGTCACGATGTTGCGCACCGCCGGGTCCTTCAGCGCGCGGTCGACCTCGGACTGCAGCCGCTCGACCACCGCAGGCGGGGTGCCGGCCGGCGCCAGCAGGCCGAACCAGCCGGTGAGTTCGTAGTCGGGCAGGCCGAGCGCCTCGGCCACCGTGGGCACATCGGGCAGCAGCGCCGAGCGCCTGGCGCCGGTCACCGCCAGCGGCCGCAGCTTGCCGCTTTTGACGAACTGCAGCGCCACCGGCATGTTCACGAAACCCACCTGCAACACGCCGCCGATATGGTCGGTGGTGGCCTGCGCATTGCCCTGGTAGGCGATGTGGGTGAGCTTGGTGCCGGTCTTCAGCGCCAGCAGTTCGCCCGACAGGTGGCCGGAGCTGCCGGCGCCGGGCGTGCCGAAATTGAAGGTGTCGGGCTGGGTCTTCATCAGCGCGACCAGCTCCTTCATGTTTTTGGCCGGCACGCTCGGGTGCACCGTGACCACGTTGGTCATCTCCGCCACCTCGATCACCGGCGTCAGGTCTTTGGTCGGGTTGTACGACAGGCCCGGATAGAGCGCCGGGTTCACCGCCAGGGTGATGCCGTTGATCAGCAGCGTGTAGCCGTCGGCCGGCGACTTCGCCACATAGTCGGTGCCGATGTTGGTACCGGCGCCGGGCTTGTACTCGACCAGCACCGGCACGCCCATCGTCTCCTGCAGCTTGGTGGCGACGGCGCGGGCGAAGATGTCCGAGGTGCCGCCGGGCGTGGCGGGCACCACGATGCGGATCGGCTTGCTCGGGTAGGGCTGCTGCGCCTGCACCGGCGAGACGAGCAGCGCGGCGCTGCCGGCGACGAGTCCCAGCAGGGCCAGGGTCTTGACGAAGTTTCTACGCATGGCGGGTCCGGGTTGAAGAAGTGAAAAGGGTGGAAAACCGGTGGGCGATCGACCTCGTCCAGCATGTCGCGTGCCTGCTTTCCCCGACGCTTTCGCGCCGGCCTCGTCGACGGTCTCCGGCACCCCCTGCGAAGCCGCCCCGCGCCCTCTGGCGAGGCCGTGCGCGCCCGGGCCGGCGGGGCTGCCCGGAAGGCGGTCGGCGCCGCCACCCGGCCGCACCGCTTTGCGCGAGCACCGCACCACAACGCATCCGCTCGCCTTGTGTTGGTGCACCTAATTTAGGCAACTGTGTACAAACATCAGAACGCCGAATACCGTCTACTGCACTATCGAACCAAGCGTTCGCCACCATCAGAGGGAAAACCCCGTTGGCCTTGTTCTTGCAGATGGTTCATTGTGCACAATCATCCCGAGACATTCGTGAGCCTCCCACCCATGACCTCCCCCCATGTCCTGATCGCCGGCGCCGGCCCGGTCGGTCTCGTCAGCGCCCTCACCCTGGCCCGTGCCGGCATCCGGGTGACCGTCTTCGAGCGCGCCACGGTGCTCACCGAAGACCTGCGCGCCTCCACCTTCCACCCGCCCACGCTCGACCTGCTGGCGCGCTTCGGCGTCACCGGCGAGCTGGTCGCCCAGGGGCTGGTGGCGCGCTACACCCAGCAGCGCGACCGGCGCGAGGGGCTGATCGCCGAGTTCGACATGTCGCTGCTCGAAGGCGAAACCCAGCACCCGTTCCGCCTGCAGTGCGAGCAGTGGAAACTGACCCGCATGCTGCTGGCCCAGCTGGAGGCGATGCCGCATGTCGCGCTGCGCTTCGGCGCGGTGGTCGAATCGGTGGCGCAGGACGCCGCGGGCGTGGACCTGACGGTGCGGCAGGACGGCACCGTCACCACCCACCGCGGCGACTACCTCATCGGCGCCGACGGCGCCTGGAGCGCGGTGCGCCAGTCGCTCGGCATCGAGTTCGAGGGCTTCACCTATCCGGAGCGCTTCCTGGTGGTGTCGACCGACTTCGAGTTCGCCGACCACTTCCCGCACCTGTCCTATGTGAACTACGTGTCCGACCCGCAGGAGTGGTGCGTGCTGCTGCGGGTGCCCACCCTGTGGCGGGTGCTGTTCCCCACCTCGCCCGACGAGACCGACGAGGAAGTGCTGACCGACGCCTCCATCGAGGCCCGGCTGCAGGGCCTGCTGCCGCGCGACGTGCCCTACGACATCACCCACCGCACCCTCTACAAGGTGCACCAGCGGGTAGCCAGGGAGTTCCGGCGCGGCCGGGTGGTGCTGGCCGGCGACGCGGCGCACATCAACAATCCGCTCGGCGGCATGGGCATGAACGGCGGGGTGCAGGACGCGTTCAACCTGTCGGACAAGCTGGTCGCCATCCTCAACGACGGCGCCGACGCGGCCCTGCTCGACCGCTACGAACGCCAGCGCCGCTCGGTGGCCATCGAATACATCAACGCCAACACCCAGCGCAACAAGAAGACCATCGAGGAACGCGACCCGGCCAAGCGCCAGGCGGTGTACGACGAGCTGCGCGCCATCGCCGCCGACCCGGTGCGGCAGAAGCAATACCTGCGCAAGACCTCGATGATCGACGCGCTGCAGCGCTCCGAGGAGATCGCATGAACGCCACCGGCGCGGCACCTGCCGCCGACAAGGAAGATATCTACCGCCACCAGAACATGGGCAACGCCTCCGGCCTGGGCGCGCGCTGCGCGCTGGTGCTGGTCGATTTCGTCAACGGCTTCGTCGATGTCGACGCCTTCGGCGGCCCGCACATCGAGGCCGCCGCCCATGCCACCGAGCCGCTGCTGGCGGCCTTCCGCGCCCGCGGCCTGCCGGTGGCGCATTCGCGGGTGGTGTTCGCCGACGACGGCGCCGACCGCAACGTCTTCTGCCTGAAGGTGCCGCCGCTGCTCACCCTGCACGAGACCGCCTACAACGGCCAGATCGTGCCCTACCTCACCCCGGTGGCGGGCGAACTGGTGGTGCGCAAGACGGTCGCCTCGGCCTTCTTCTCGACGGGGCTGGCCGAATGGCTGCGCCTGCAGGGCGCCGACACCGCGGTGATCGTCGGCTGCACCACCAGCGGCTGCGTGCGCGCCACCGTGGTCGACGCGATGCAGCACAACTTCCGCACCGTCGTCATCGAGGACTGCGTGGGCGACCGCGCGCTGGAACCGCACCAGGCGAACCTGTTCGACATGCGCCAGAAATACGCCGACGCGATGCCGCGCGACGCCTTCCTGCAGCTGCTCGCCCGCGCCTGAACCTCCGCCAGCCAGCCAGACCGACAGACCGACAGACAGATAGAGAGAGAGCCTTCCCATGGACCACCTCGGCTACCGCATGAAATTCGGGGCGCTCGGCCCTTCCACCAACACCGTGGTGCAGCCCGACTTCGACGACCTGCGCCCGGTCGGCGTCACCAACCACTACAGCCGCATCGTCATCCCGGATTTGCCGGTCGGCACCGACGAGGAATTCCTGAAGCTGGTCGCCTCGATCCAGGACAACACCCTGGCGGCCGCCGAAGTGCTGAAGAGCTGCGAGATCGGCTACCTGGTGATGGGCATGTCGGCCGCCACCTTCTGGGACGGCCGCGCCGGCGCCGAGAAATACCTGGCCATGATGCGCGAGCATGTCGGCGTGGGGGTGTCCTGCGGCAGCTTCGCCAGCGAGGCAGCGCTCAACGCCTACGGCGCCAGGCGCATCGCCTTTTTGTCGCCCTACTTCCCGGTCGCCAACGACCAGGTGCGGCGCT
Source organism: Burkholderiaceae bacterium (assembly GCA_022701845.1). Next base: position 118 of record JAKONS010000039.1, on the reverse strand, counting down.
TCTACCAGGACTGCGGTTTCACCGTGGTGCGCGACCTCTGCCTGCGCCGGCCGAGCCCGGTGCAGATCGCCCACAGCACCGACAAGATGTGCCGCGACGCATTGCGCGAACTCGACGG
>JAKONS010000025.1 GCA_022701845.1 Burkholderiaceae bacterium | reverse complement strand
CAGGATGTCTTCCAGCAGCACGTTGGACGACCCGCTCAGGATGAACGGCAGCCCGGCCGCATGCGCGGCGCGCGCCAGGTCCAGATCGGCGCCATGGCGGCACATGCCGGCGATGCCCATCGGTGCGATGCCGAACGGTGCCTGGTACGCGCGGCCCCAGAGCGTGCGGCCCGGGTCGCGCCGGTCGGCGCCGCGCAGGCCGCGCGGCAAAAAACCCAGGCGCGCGAAGGCGGCCCGGTTCTCCTGCAGCGATTGCTCCTGTTCGGAGCCGCCGGAGACGAAACCGTACACCGCCCGCGGCAGACGTCGGCGCGCGGCGGATTCGAAATCCGCCAGGGAAAGATAACCAGAAAGGCGCATGGATTTGTCTCGACCCGGTCTATTAACTGTGTGCCGCAAACTGCGGCTGCCGGTATTGCGGCCGATTCTCGGTAGCGGCCAGTAATATCGCCAATATTCAAAATGAATACGACTGAGACAAATCCTGTATGAGTGCGCATCTCGACATGCGGGTGCTGGCGTCGTTCCTGGTGGTGGCCGAGGAACTCAGCTTCACCGTCGCCGCCCGGCGGCTGCACATGACCCAGCCGCCGCTCAGCCTGCAGATCAAGCAGCTCGAAGCGCAGCTGCAGACCGCCCTGTTCGAGCGCACCAAGCGCAGCGTGCGCCTGACCGCCGCCGGCGAGGCGCTGCGCGACGAGGTCGAGAAGATGTTCGCCGCCGAGCACCGCATGCGGCAGATCGTCGCCCGCGCCGGCCGCGGCGAGGACACCGGCCATATCGCCATCGGCTTCACCCCGGCGGCCACGGTCGAGGTGGTGCCGCGGCTGCTGCGGCGGTTCAGCGCGCAGGTGCCGGCCATCCTGTACTCGCTGCGCGAGACCCACTCCGATGCGCAGATGGCCGCCCTGCTGCGGCACGAGCTCGACATCGGCCTGCTGCGCCCGCCGGTGGTCGATGCCCGGCTGGACGCCCGCTGCCTGCTGTCCGAGCCGCAGGTGCTGGCGGTGCCGCAGGCGCATCCGCTGGCCGCGCGCGCCACGGTGCAGGTGGAGCATCTGCACGGCGAGATGCTGGTGACCTACGAACGCCGCATCGGCCGCTACGCCCACGACCTGATGATGGGCTGGCTCACCCGGCACGACGTGGTGCCCGCGCGGCTGCACGACGTGGTGCAGCACCACGCGATGATGGCGGTGGTGAGCGCCGGCATCGGCATCGCGCTGATCCCGGCATCGGTGGCGCGCCAGCCGGTCAACGGGGTGGTGTTCCGCCCGCTCGACGGCCCGGCGCCGCCCCGCATCGAGCTGTGGATGGCCTGGCGCAAGGACGCGGTGAACCCGATGACCCGGCTGTTCATCGATTTATCGACCGCCGCCATGGCCGAGGCTGCGATAACCGAAGCGGCATCGCCGCGATAAAACCCGGCGGCATATCCAGTGGCAGGCGTATCGCCCAGCGATATTTCCCGAGCATTAGGGAAAACCCTGTTTGCATGCGTATGCATACCGCAGACAGTGATTTTGCAAACCTATGCAAACCCACTGTGCAACCGGCGGCCCCGCCCGCCTCCCCTTCAGAACACCATGATCAAATACCTCAAACGCGGCAAGGACGTGCAGGTCCGCGCCGACGACGACGCCAAGGTCCGCGCCACCGTCGAAGGCATCATCCGCGACGTCGAGAACCGGGGCGACGCCGCGGTGCGCGACTACAGCCGCCAGTTCGACAACTGGGATCCGGCCGACTTCCGGCTCTCGCCCGACGACATCGAGAAAGCCCGCCGCAGCCTGTCGGCGCGCGAGGTCGAGGACATCGCCTTCGCCCAGAAGCAGGTGCGCAACTTCGCCCAGATCCAGCGCGACTCGATGCAGGACGTCGAGGTGGAGACCTTCCCCGGCGTGGTGCTCGGCCACCGCCACATCCCGATGAACGCGGTGGGCTGCTACATCCCCGGCGGCAAGTACCCGCTGCTGGCCTCGGCCCACATGAGCGTGCTGACCGCCAAGGTGGCGGGCGTCAAGCGCATCGTCGCCACCGCGCCGCCCTACCAGGGCGCGCCGCACCCGGCCATCGTCACCGCCATGGCCATGGCCGGCGCCGACGAGATCCTGGTGCTGGGCGGGGTGCAGGCGGTGGTCGCGATGGCGGTCGGCACGCCCAGCATCGCGTCGGTCGACATGCTGGTCGGCCCCGGCAACATGTACGTGGCCGAAGCCAAGCGCCAGCTCTACGGCCGGGTCGGCATCGACCTGTTCGCCGGCCCCACCGAAACCCTGGTGATCGCCGACGACAGCGCCGACGCCGAGATGTGCGCGGTCGACCTGCTGGGCCAGGCCGAGCACGGCCCGACCTCGCCGGCGATCCTGCTGACCACCAGCGAGCAGCTGGCGATCGACACCCTCGAGGAGATCCGCCGCCAGCTCACCATCCTGCCGACCGCGGCCATCGCCTCGGTGAGCTGGGCCGACTACGGCGAGGTGATCGTCTGCGACACCCGCGAGGAGATGCTGCAGAAGGCCGACGAGCTGGCCTTCGAGCATGTGCAGGTGCTGACCCGCGACCCGGACTGGTTCCTCAACAACATGAGCAACTACGGCGGCCTGTTCCTCGGCGCCCGCACCAACGTGGCCTTCGGCGACAAGGTGATCGGCACCAACCACACCCTGCCGACCAACCGCGCGGCCCGCTACACCGGCGGCCTGTGGGTGGGCAAGTTCCTGAAGACCTGCACCTACCAGCGGGTGCTGACCGACGAGGCCGCCGCCACCATGGGCGAGTACTGCTCGCGCCTGTGCCACATGGAGAACTTCGCCGGCCACGGCGAGCAGGCCAACCTGCGGGTGCGCCGCTACGGCGACCGCGCCGAGGTGCCGTGGTACCAGCCGGTGCCGGCACGGGAAGACGCCGAGCCGGCGCTGCCACGATGACCCGGCTGCCGACCACCCCCAGCTTCCGGCTCGACGGCCGGCGCGCGCTGGTGACCGGCGGCGGTCGCGGCATCGGCCTGGCGTCTGCCGCGGCGCTGGCCCAGGCCGGTGCCATCGTGACGCTGGCGGCTCGCTCCGAGGGCGAGCTGCAGGCGGCCTGCGAGGCGATCCGGGCCGAGGGCGGCCAGGCCGACTACCTGGTGCTGGACGTGACCGACGCGCAGGCGGTCCAGGACAGGATCGCGGCGGCGGGCCCGTTCCAGATCCTGGTCAACAACGCCGGCCTGAACCGGCCCAAGCTGCTGGTCGAGGTGCAGGACGAGGACATCGACGCGGTGTTCGATCTCAACGTGAAGGCCACCCTCTACGTCACCCGCGCCGTCGCCCGCGGCCTGCTGGCCGCCGGCCTGCCGGGCTCGATCATCACCGTCTCCTCGCAGATGGGCCTGGTCGGCAGCCCGCGGCGCACCCTGTACTGCGCCAGCAAGCATGCGGTCGAGGGCA
>JAKONS010000011.1 GCA_022701845.1 Burkholderiaceae bacterium | reverse complement strand
TTGATGACCTTGTCGTCGGCGGGATCGGCGGTGCCCATGTCGGCCTTGAGCAGGTACGAGGCCACCTCGTTGTCGCCCACGTAGTACATGGTGTTCTTCACCATCTCGAAGGGCTCGGTGCTGCGCGTGTAGGGCGCGGCGGTGACGCCGGTCGCGTTGATGCTGGCGTAGGGCTGGCCCGAGACCGGGTCGGTGCCCTTGTCGGCCAGCATGGTGCTCAGCGTGGGCACGTCCCACACCGGCTTGCCGTCGCTGGTGGACTGCGGGGTGAAGTACCAGATGGCCGTGACCTTGGCGGTCGCGGCGTTCTCGTGGTTGTCGTCGAAGACGAGGTAGGCGGCCTGACGCGCCGTGGTGCTGTAGCGGTAGTCCGCCGTGACCGGCAGCGCTGCGAGCGTCGATGCGCCGCTCTGGCCGTAGTTGGCGGTGTTGACGTTAAAGACCTTGGCATCGGCCGCCAGGGTGTACGTCTCCTCGTAGCGCTTGATAGGGGTCGCGTAGGCACGGCCCGCCTGATCGGCGGTGACCATGGAGCCGTCGCCCACGGTGACGGTCGACCCTGTTTTGCCGTAGACCCATCCCGCCGCCACCATGGGTCCGGGCGCATCGGCGTTGCGAGTGACGGCAGGGCCGTACTTCTGCAGATCAAACTGTGCGGCGGTCGAATTGCCCTTGGCCAAGATCACGTTGAAAGTGGTGGTCGCGTCGCCGACCACCTGCACCACGTTCGGGTCGCTGGCCGAAGGCAGCCAGTCCACGAGGTTGCCTGGAACCAGGCTTGCCTGGATGACGGCGGCCTGGGCCGGTGCGACTGCAGCTGTCGTGAGAGTCCGAACACCGTCCTGAGCAAGCACGGCCACCGACACCGTCTGGCCGCCCGAAGCGTTGGCCTGCACGGTGGGGGCCGCAGTCACCAAGCCCGCGGCGCGGAACGCCTTGGTCCGCACCGGCGTCGTGCCGCCGGGCGAAGTGCCTGTGCCGGCCGTCGGAGGGTTGGGCGTGCCAGGATTGGCTGCCGAGCCATTGCCGCCATCGCCGCCGCAGGCAGACATCATGGCGACCACGATCAGGGCGGGCGCGAAGCGCCATGTCGCTTGCATCTTCATCATTGCCGTCTCCATCCAGAGTTTCACGACCAGGAACCCCTGGCGTCATCACCTCGAGGACTGGATTGTTAACGTTAACAAAACGCGCCGTCCTGGGAAAAACCCGAGTTCGCCAACTCCGGCGGTGCCGCATCGCCTCAGACGCGTGGCTCAGGCACTGGCACGCCGGACGATGCTGAATCCGACATCGACGATCATTTGCGACGGTTGGCGCCCTGCGGCGCGCTCAACGATGCAGTCGGCCGCCACCTGCCCGATGCGGCGGCCATCGACGCGCACCGTGGTCAGCGCGGGCTCCAGGTCGACAGCGAAATTGAGGTCTCCAAACCCCACCACCGACAGCTGTGCAGGCACGTCGATGCCCAGGGCCTGGGCTTCGGTCAACACGCCCAGCGCCAACATGTCGGAACTGCAAAACACGCTGTCGATCGGCATCCCAGACTGGAGAACGGAACGCAAGGCGCGTCGACCGTCACCGAGTTGGGTCGGAGCCGGAACAAAATGCGTGACGGGTTGACGGCCTCCTCTGGCCTCGACGGCGGCCAGGAACGCCTGGGTCCGTCGCAACGACCGCGGATCGCTGCCGCCGATCAAGGCGAGCTGGCGACCGCCTCGGTCCAGCAAAAACTCAGCCACCGCCCGGCCCACCGCCTCGTGTGAAAAACCCACCAGCATGTCGAGCGGGTCCAGTGCCACGTCCCAGGTCTCGACGATGGGAATGCCAGCAGACAGGAGACGCTGGCGGCTCTGATCGCTGTGGAGCACGCCCGTCAGCACGATGCCATCAGGCCGTCGTCCGATGATGTCGCGGATCAGTTCGTCCTCCCGGCTGTCGCTGTAGCCGTTCTGCCCCACCATCAGTTGATAGCCGTGCTGACGCAGTCGTGAGGTCAAGGCGTCGATGGTGTCCAGGAAGACGGTGCCTGAAAGCGTCGGGAAAACGGCCGATACCAGGCGGGTCCGGCTCGAGCGCAATCCGCCGGCGCCGAGATTGGGAACATAGCCCGTGGAGGCAACGGCAGCCTGCACCCTGGCCAGCGTATCGGCCTGCACCGAATGCGGCGAATTGATCACCCGCGACACCGTCATGGCCGACACCCCGGCCAGCTTGGCGACATCCATGACGGTCACGCTCGAATGGCGTGGAATGCGTGAGCGCTCGGACATGGATGGCAAAGCAAGGGACTGTACGAGATTGTCTCGAAGGATGACCGTTGAGCTCCAGACTGTAACTCGTCGATGCCAGCACTTTGCATGGTTGAAGCAGCATCACAAACTCAGAACAACTGTTGATAAACCACAACCTCCAATTCTTGTCATCAACGGCTTTGCTGCAAACCGAAACTGCAAACTCATCGTTTCGATAAATTTTCTTTGGATCGCAAAGCGAGGTAAATACCAGTCAACAGCAACCATGTTAAGCATGGAATTATCAGCGCTGTAATCTTTGAGATTTCGCAAAATTCAAATGCGTTTATTACGGATCTGCTTCATTCGTCAGTTGATTTAGCAGGCGCGTCACCAACGTGTTGTGCGAGGCCTGAGGCCAGATGCCATATGCCTCCGACGGCATGACGCTTTCCTGGAGTGAGCGAAAGATCGCCCCTGGCAGCGCGCAATGTCGCATGGCATCGGGCACCAGGGCCACGCCCATGCGCTGCGAGACCAGCGACACCACTGCCAGCCAGTGACGCACCTCCTGACGCACCTCGGGCAGGAAGCCGGCCTCGGCGCAGATGTACAAGATGCGCTCGTGATAGTCGGGCGACGCCGCTCGCGAGAACAAAACAAACGACTCATTGCGTAATTCGGCCAATGGGACCGTGCGCCGGCGTGCCAAGCGGTGGCCGCTCGGCAGGCAGGCCACAAAAGGCTCGGAAACGAGCAATCGACAACACAGTTCTTCGGGTACGCGGCGCGTGTGTGTGAAGCCCAGATCGAGTCGATCCTGCAGCAACTCGGTCACTTGCTGGCCTGAATTGAGCTCGGTGAGCGTCACACGCACCGCCGGATGCGCCGCCTGGAATCGCGTCAACGCCTGCGGCAGCCCGCGATAAAGCATGGCGCCGACAAAGCCAATGCGCAGCCGCCCGGCGGAACCTTGCGCCACGCGGCGTGCCTCCAGCAGCGCCTCCTCCGCATCGCGCAGCAGCGTCCCTGCCGAGGCCTGCAGCGTTTGCCCGGCCGCCGTCAGACGCACCGCCTTGCTGTTGCGCTCGAAGAGCTGCGCACCCACCGCCGCCTCCAGCTGACGGATTGCCACGCTCAAGGGCGGCTGAGAGATCGACAGCTGGCGCGCAGCCCGACCGAAGTGCAGTTCCTCGGCCAACGCGAGGAAATAACGCAGGTGTCGCAGCTCCATGGTTCACCTCAACGATAGGCAGATCGGATCGTTCAAGACCAATCCGATATTAGACATGGATCGGCGGGCATCGAAGAATCCGGCCCTACCAGGAGACTCGCCATGCCCCATCACGCTGTGCCGGCCGACGACACCGTCGCCCATCCCGTGCCCGACCGCCACGGTCGAAGCCTCTACGACCACGACACCGAACTGCACACGCTGCTGGCGCTCTACCTGCCTGCGGACCTGCTGGCCCATGTGCGTCCGCATCTTGAACGCCTCGGCATGCTCGCAGGCGGCCGGCTCGACGAGCTGGCGCAGACGGCCGACCGCCATCCACCGACGCTGACGTTGCGCACCCGCACCGGCATCGACGATCCCCAGGTACGCAAGCATCCGGCCTACGTCGAGATGGAGCGGCTCGCGTTCAGTGAATATGGCTTGGCCGCGATGTCTCATCGCGAAGAGACCTTGGGCTGGAAGGGCCGCATGCCCCCTCTGGTCAAGTACGTCCTGACCTACCTTTTTGTGCAGGCCGAATTTGGCCTGTGCTGTCCCGTGTCGATGACCGATTCGCTGGCCCGCACGCTCAAAAAGTTTGGCAGCCCCGACCTGGTGGAGCGCTTCTTGCCACGTTTCCGTTCGCTCGACGTCGACACCCTGGCGCAGGGTGCGATGTTCATGACCGAACAAGCGGCCGGCTCCGACATCGCCGCGACCGAGACGCGGGCACGGCAGGACGACCACGGACACTGGCGCCTGCACGGTGACAAGTGGTTCTGCTCCAACCCCGACGCCGACTTTGCGATGGTGCTGGCGCGCGTGGAGGGCAGCGCGCCGGGTCTGAAGGGCGTGTCGCTGTTCCTGCTGCCGCGCCGGCTTGAGGATGGCAGCGCCAACCGCTACCGCATCTTGCGGCTGAAAGACAAGCTCGGTACCCGTTCGATGGCCAGCGGCGAGATCCGGCTCGAGGGAGCTCTGGCCTACCTGGTGGGCGAACAGGGCCGTGGCTTCGTGCAGATGGCCGACATGGTGAACAACTCGCGCCTGTCGAATGGTGTGCGTGCGGCGGGCCTGATGCGTCGGGCGGTGGCAGAGGCCGAATACGTCGCCCGCGAGCGCCGCGCTTTCGGCCGGCGGCTGGAGGAGATGCCGTTGATGCAGCGCCAGCTGCAGAAGCTGCGGCTGCCAGCCGAACAGGCCCGCAGCATGATGTTTCAGACCGCGCAGGCACTGGCCCGGTCGGATGACGGCGAGTCCGGGGCTTACGCGCTGCTGCGCATCCTGACGCCGTTGATCAAGTTCAGGGCCTGCCGCGATGCGCGCAAGGTGACCGGCGATGCCATGGAGGTGCGCGGCGGCTGCGGCTACATCGAGGAATGGAGCGACCCGCGCCTGCTGCGCGACGCGCACCTGGGCTCGATCTGGGAAGGCACCAGCAACATCGTCGCGCTCGACGTCGTCCGCGCGATCCGGCGCGAGGGTTCGCTGCCGGCCCTGCGGGCGCACTTCGAGGCCCTGCTCGACGACGCGCCGCTGGCGCCGGCCTTCGCCACCGCGTTGCGCGCGGCGCTGGAACGCGCGGCGTGGCTGGCCGAGCGCGCGGCCGAGGCCGATGGCGACCGGCTCGCGCGCCAGGCGGCCTCGGGGCTCTACCACGTGGTCAGCGCGATCGCCATGGCCTGGGAAGGCGCGCGCGGCGGTTCCACCCGGCGCATCGCCTGGGCGCAGCAGGTGCTGCTGCAGCGCGTGCTGCCGCGCGATCCCCTGGCCGATGCGGAGGTGCCGCGCGACTGGGGCGCCGACGTCCCCGTCGCGTCCGGGGCGACGGCCCCGGGCTGAGACCGGCCCGCACCTTTCGCGTCTTGCCTTTCGCCTTTCGACACCCACAACGACGGAGACCTCCCCATGCGACTTCTCGCCACCCTGGCCCTGGCCGGCGCCGCCGCCGCGCTGCACCTGGCCGCGCCCGCGCCCGCCCGGGCCGACACCTTCCCCGACAAGCCCGTCATGCTGGTGGTGCCCTTCCCGCCGGGCGGGCCGACCGATGCCATGGCGCGCACGCTGGCCGCGGAGATGAAGGACCGCCTCGGCCAGCCCATGATCGTGGAGAACCGGGCCGGCGCTGGCGGCAACATCGGCGCCGAACACGTCGCCCGCGCGGCGCCGGATGGCCAGACGTTGCTGTTCGGCACCTCCGGCCCGCTGGCCATCAACGCCAGCCTCTACCGCAAGGTCGGCTACGACCCGGTCAGGAGCTTCGCGCCGGTGATCCAGGTCGGCCACCTGCCCAACATCCTGGTGGTGAACCCGGCGGTGCCGGCGAAGAACGTGCGCGAGCTGATCGCCCTGGACAAGGCCCGGCCCGGCGAGCTGAGCTATGCGTCGTCGGGCAATGGCGCCTCCTCGCACCTCGCGGGCGTGCTGTTCAACGCCTCGGCCGGCACCCAGTTCCAGCATGTGCCCTACAAGGGCACCGGCCCGGCCTTGAACGACCTGCTCGGCAATCAGGTGAGCATGAGCTTCACCGACGTGCTCACGGCCCTGCCCTATGTCAAGGCCGGCAAGCTGCGCGCGCTGGGCATCACCACCGCCGAGCGCTCGCAGGCGCTGCCGGAGGTGCCGACGGTGGCCGAGCAGGGCGTGCCGGGCTACGACGTCAGCGTGTTCTTCGGCATCGTGGCGCCGGCGGGCACGCCGCCCGAGCGCATCGCCAGGCTCAACCAGGCCTTCGTCGAGGTGCTCGCCACCTCCAAGGTCAGGCAGCTGTTCGCCTCGCAGGGCCTGGAGCCGGCCCCGGCCTCGACACCGGAGCAGCTGGGCCGCTTCATCCAGGCCCAGGTGCTCAAGTGGGCCGGCGTGGTGAAGCAGGCCGGCGCCCAGCTCGACTGACCCGCACCGGAGACCGCATGAACGCCTCGTCCCTCCCCCCGCCCGCCGGCGCCCTGGCCGGCATCCGCGTCCTCGACATCTCGCGCATCCTGGGCGGCCCCTATTGCGGCCAGATCCTGGGCGACCACGGCGCCGACGTGCTCAAGGTCGAGCCGCCGCAGGGCGACGACACCCGCACCTGGGGCCCGCCCTTCAAGGACGGCGTCGCTTCCTACTACCACGGGCTCAACCGCAACAAGCGCACCCTGCAGCTCGACCTCGCCCGGCCCGAGGGCCGCGACGCCCTGCTGGCGCTGGTGGCCGAGGCCGACGTGCTGGTCGAGAACTTCAGGACCGGCACCATGGAGCGCTGGGGCATCGGCCCCGAGGTGCTCATGGCGCGCTTTCCGCGGCTGGTGTGGTGCCGCGTCTCGGGCTTCGGATCGGACGGCCCGCTCGGCGGCCTGCCCGGCTACGACGCGGCGGTGCAGGCCATGACCGGCATCATGAGCGTCAATGGCGAGGCCGATGGCGGGCCGCTGCGCGTCGGCCTGCCGGTGGTCGACATGGTGACCGGGCTGAATGCCGTCATCGGCGTGCTGCTGGCCCTGCAGGAACGCCAGCGCAGCGGCCTGGGGCAGTTCGTCGAGGCGGCGCTCTACGACAGCGGCCTGTCGCTGCTGCACCCCCACGCGGCCAACTGGTTCCTCGACGGGCGCACGCCCGGGCGCACCGGCAATGCGCATCCCAACATCTATCCCTACGACGCCCTGGCCACGCGCACCACGCCGGTCTTCGTGGCGGTGGGCAACGACCGCCAGTTCGCGGCCTTCTGCCGCTGCATCGGGCGGCCCGACCTGGCCGAAGACCCACGCTACGCCACGGCGGGCGAACGTTCCACCCACCGCGAGGCATTGAAGCAGGCGCTGGAAGCAGAGACCCGGCACCTCGATGGCGACGCGCTGGTCGACGCGATGATGAGCGCCGGCGTCCCGGCAGCGCCGGTGCTGTCGGTCGATGCGGCGCTGGCGCACCCGCACACGGCCCACCGAGACATGCTGGTGGAGATGCCGGGGGGCTACCGTGGGATCGGCACGCCCATCAAGCTCGAGCGGACACCG
>JAKONS010000003.1 GCA_022701845.1 Burkholderiaceae bacterium | reverse complement strand
GCAGCACCGCGGTGCCCACCGCCGCACCCGCCACCGCGCTGGCCGGCACGCTGAAGCTCGGGTCGCGGGTGGGTCCGGTGATCTTCAGCGGCACGCCGACGACGCCGTCGACCAGGTCCACCGCCACGTCGGCGTTCACCTGCCGGTTCTGCAGCACCACCGTGCCGCGAGCGCTCAGCGCACCCGACTTCGCATACAGGTCGCTGTAGCGCATGACGACGCCGTCGGGATCGGCCTGGGTGTCGAGGGTGCCGGTGAGCGTCTGCAGCGGCGTGCTGCCGGCGTGGTCCTTGCCGACGCTGCGGATCGCCTTGCCGAGATCGAACCGCAGGATGGTCGCGGGCGCCACCGAGAAGCGGGTGCGGGTGTGCAGCGAGCGCACCAGTTCGCCCACCGTCTCGCCCTCGGCCTCCAGCGTGGTGTGGCCGGTGGCACGCCCCGCGATCACCGGCTTGCGCTTGAAGGTCTCCAGCAGGCGCTGCAACTCGACGCCGCGCGGCTCCAGCTCGCCGGTGATGCGCAGGCGATCGGGTGTCGGCTGCTGCAGCACCAGCGTGCCGTTCCAGCTGCCGTCGGCCACCGCGATATCGGCCTTCCAGCGGTTCTGGCCGTCGATGCGGTGCAGGTCGAGCCGCGCCGGCGGCGTGACGCCGGTGCGCCAGACGGCGGCCTCGCGCGGGCGCCAGCCGGCATCGAAATCGGCCTGCCCGTCGAATTCGAGTGCGATGTTGCGCGACACCCAGCTCACGTTGCGGAACTCCGCGTGCTGCAGCGGCAGGTCGGCGGCATGGAACCAGGCATCGTCCGGATTCGGCGGCGGGCTCGGCTTGAAGTCGCGCACCGACCGCTGGGGCACCCGGGCACCGTCGAGCAGTACCCGCTCGAAGGCGATCTGCCGGCGCAGCAGCGGCGTCAGGAGCGGCCAGGCGGTGAGGTTGCGCACCACGATCGGGTCGTCCTGCACCGTCGTCACATCGGTCACCTCGATCATCGGCACCGGCAGCAGCTGCCAGTGCAGCCGGCCGATGTGCACCGGCACGCCCCATTTCGCCTCGATGGCGGCTTCGGCCCGGCGCGCGAGGGCTTCCTCGCCGGGAATGGCCACGGCGACGGCGATGCCCGCCGCGGCCAGCACGGCGAGCACGATCGCTCCGGTACGCAAGGCGGTCGGGCGGCGGGTCATCGGGTCACGAGGGTCATGGAAAGGGCGGAGGTGGTGCACCGCAGAACGCGGTAGTGCTTTTTGCCTCGGCCCGGGTCTGTCGGGCGTCGGCGCAGATGCCTTCGTCTCGTGCGCCGGGCCGGGATAATCCGCGCTCACGCCATCCGCAACCCCGCACACCGCACGGGCCGCCACCATGCCGATCTGGACTGTTCCGTTCACCCTGGAAGACCTGCACCGGCGCAGCGCCGGCACCGCCATCGCCCATCTCGGTATCGAGTTCCTGGAGATCGGCGACGACTTCCTGCGCGGCCGCATACCGGTCGACCACCGCACCCGCCAGCCGTTCGGCGTGCTGCACGGCGGCATGTCGGTGGTGCTGGCCGAGACGCTCGGCTCGATCGGCGCGGTCTGCAGCTGCCCGGCCGGCCACCATGCGGTGGGCCTCGACATCAACGCCAACCACCTGCGGGCGGTGCCGGACGGCTGGGTGACCGGCGTGGCGCGGCCGGTGCACCGGGGCCGCAGCACCCATGTCTGGCAGATCGACATGGCCGACGACGCGGGCCGGCCGAGCTGCGTGTCGCGCCTCACCATGTCGATCCTGTCGCCGACGTTGCCGGCCTAGTCGGTCTGGCGCATAAGAAACCAACTTTTTATTCGTTCCTGATGGGGTAGATGCGGCCGAATAATGCGGCGCCGCCGGGTTTCCCCGGTGCGCCCACCGTGTCTGCCCATGAACTTCCAGCAACTGCGCTCCGTGCGCGAAGCCGTGCGTTGCGGCTTCAACCTCACCGACGTGGCGCATGTGCTGCACACCTCGCAGCCGGGCGTCAGCCGGCAGATCCGCGAGCTGGAGGAAGAGCTGGGCATCGCGCTGTTCGTGCGCTCCGGCAAGCGCCTGACCGGCATGACCGAGCCGGGCGCCCATGTGCTGCCGGTGATCGAGCGGCTGCTGCAGGACAGCGGCAACCTGCGCACCGCCGCACAGGAATTCGTGGCGCAGAAGAGCGGCCAGCTGGTGATCGCCGCCACCCACTCCCAGGCCCGCTACGCCCTGCCCGGCGCGGTGCAGGAATTCCGCGGCCTGTTCCCGCATGTGCGGCTGCATCTGCGCCAGGGCTCGCCCCAGCAGGTGGCCGAGATGCTGATGGCGGGCGAGGCCGATGTCGGCATCGCCACCGAGGCACTCGACCGCTACGAGGGCCTGGTCGCCCTGCCCTGCTACCGCTGGACCCACTCGGCGGTGGTGCAGCCGGGCCACGACCTGCTGGAGGGGCCGCTGACGCTGGAGCGGCTGTCGCGCTATCCGCTGATCACCTACGACACCGGCTTCACCGGCCGGCCGCACATCGACGTGGCCTTCTCCCAGCACGGCCTGCAGCCGGAGATCGTGCTGTCGGCGATGGATGCCGACGTGATCAAGGCCTATGTCGAGCTGGGCATGGGCGTGGGCATCGTCGCCTCGATCGCCTACGAGGCCGAGCGCGACACCGGGCTGCGGGCGCTGGATGCCGGCCATCTGTTCGGCATCAACCTGACCAAGCTGGCATTGCGGCGCGGCAGCTATCTGCGCGGCTATGTGTATTCGTTCATCGAGTGCTTCGCGCCGACGCTGGCGCGCCGGGTGGTGGAGCAGGCGCTGGGCGATGCGCCGGGCTCGACCGCGCACTACGACATCTGAGGCGGGCCGGGGCGGTGCTCAGTCGCCTGCGGCGTCCAGGCGCGCCAGGCGTTCGCTCTTCCAGTAGACGTCGTCGCCGCCGTCCTGCCGGTTGAGCACCCGGGCCAGCACGAACAGCAGATCGCTCAGCCGGTTCAGGTAGCGCTGCGGGGCGGTGCGCACCGCGTCACCGGCGGCCAGCGCCACCACCGCGCGCTCGGCGCGCCGGGCCACGGTGCGGCAGACATGCGCCAGCGACGCGGCGCGGGTGCCGGCCGGCAGGATGAATTCGGCCAGCGGCGGCAGCGTGGCGTTGTGCTGCGCCAGCGCTTCGTCGAGGTGCAGCAGCGCGTCGTCCTTGAGCAGCGTGTAGCCGGGCATCGCCAGCTCGCCGCCGAGGTCGAACAGGTGGTGCTGCACCTCCACCAGCAACGCCCGCACCGCGCCGGGCAGCGCCGGCTCGGCCAGCAGCACGCCGATGCTGGAATTGAGCTCGTCGACATCGCCCATGGCGTGCACCCGCAGGTGGTCTTTCGGCACCCGGGTGTTGTCTCCGAGTCCGGTGGTGCCGTCGTCGCCGGTGCGGGTGGCGATCTGCGTCAGGCGTTGTCCCATGGCATGCTCCTCTGTTCCAAAAATCGATCGGGTTCTATCGTAGGGCCCGCCGCACCGGAGACCGCCCGTGAACGCTCCCGCCACCCGCACCCACCTGTTGCCCGAATGCGCGCCCCGCCCGGTGCCGCAGGCCCTGCTCGACGCGCTGCAGGAGCGCTTCGGCGCCACCCGCTATTCGGCCGCGCAGGCGGTGCGCGAGCAGCACGGGCGCGACGAATCCGCCTACGACATCGCGCCGCCCGCCGCGGTGGTGTTCGCCGAGAGCACCGCCGATGTCGCCGATGCGGTGCGGCTGGCGGCGGCCCACGGCGTGCCGGTGATTCCCTTCGGCAGCGGCTCCTCGCTGGAGGGCCACCTGCTGGCGGTGCAGGGCGGCATCAGCCTGGACGTGCTGCGCATGAACCGGCTGCTGCGCCTCGACGCCGACGACCTGACGGTGACGGTGCAGCCCGGCATCACCCGCAAGCAGCTCAACGAGCAGATCAAGGACAGCGGGCTGTTCTTTCCGATCGACCCGGGCGCCGACGCCTCCATCGGCGGCATGGTGGCCACCCGCGCCTCGGGCACGAACGCGGTGCGCTACGGCACCATGCGCGAGAACGTGCTGGCGCTGGAAGTGGTGACGGCCGCCGGCGAGACCCTGCGCACCGGCACCCGGGCGCGCAAGTCGGCGGCGGGCTACGACCTGACCCGGCTGTTCGTCGGCAGCGAGGGCACGCTGGGCGTGGTGACCGAGGTGACCCTGCGCCTGTACCCGCTGCCCGAGGCGGTGTCGGCGGCGGTGTGCTCCTTCCCGAGCATCGAGGCGGCGGTGCGCAGCACCATCCAGACGATCCAGATGGGCGTGCCGATCGCCCGGGTCGAGCTGATCGACGCCAACACGGTGCGCATGGTCAACCGCCACTCGCACCTCGCCCTGCCCGAGTCGCCGATGCTGCTGATGGAATTCCACGGCTCGCCCGGCAGCGTGGCCGAGCAGGCGGCCACGGTGCAGGAGATCGCCGCCGACCACGACGGCGCCGGCTTCGAATGGGCCACCACGCCCGAGGAACGCACCCGGCTCTGGACGGCCCGCCACAACGCGTATTTCGCCGCGGTGCAGTCGCGCCCGGGCTGCCGGGTGGTGGCCACCGACACCTGCGTGCCGATCTCGCGCCTGGCCGACTGTTTGCTCGATTCGGTGACCGAGGCCGATGCCAGCGGCATCCCCTACTTCCTCGTCGGCCATGTGGGCGACGGCAACTTCCACTTCGGCTATCTGATCGATCCGGCCAGCGCCGACGAGCGCGCCCGCGCCGAAGCCCTGAGCGACGCCCTGGTGGCGCGTGCGCTGCGGCTGGAAGGCACCTGCACCGGCGAGCACGGCATCGGGCTGCACAAGATGGGCTTCCTGCTCGACGAGGCCGGTGCCGGCGCGGTCGAGATGATGCGCACCCTGAAGCGCGCGCTCGATCCGCAGAACATCATGAATCCGGGAAAGATCTTCGCGCTCTAGCGGCCCGGCGCGCTCACCCGCCGGTAGGCCCAGACCGGCTTGTCGCCGCTGCCTTGCACCGCCACCGGCTGCAGCGACGGATGCTGTTCGGGCAGCGGGAATTCCAGGCTCACCAGCCAGCTGCCGGGCCGCATCTCCACCACCGCCTTGGTCGCCGCGCGGCCCATGCTCTCGGGGCGCTGGAACAGGTAGACCATGTCGCAGCCGCTCCAGTCGTCGCGCCAGATGTCGCCCTGCCGCACCCGCGCCCACGGGCAACGCAGGGCGCAGGCCAGACGCAGCGGCCAGCTCCATTCGGTGCCGCGCAGGCGCGCGCGCGGATAGGCCGCCCGCAAGGCGACCAGGCCGTCGCCCAGGCCGCAGCCGGCATCCAGCACCACCGCATCGGCCGCCAGCGGCGCGGCGGCCGGCAGGCCCGCCAGGGCGCCGTGCGGGGTGGGAAACAAGGGAGCGTCGCTCCAGGCGCGCACCGGGTACACCAGGGCCAGCAGCGCCAGCGGCAGCAGCCAGGCCCAGGCCGGCACCCCGGCGCTGCCCAGCACCGCGAACGACAGCGGATAGCCCGCGGCCACCAGCAGCCGCCGCCAGCGGCGCTGTTGCGCGGTAGCGCTCAGGGCGCCGAGGGCGCTGGCGGTGATCAGCGCGGTCCAGGGCGGCAGGCCGACCGCGCGCAGGCCGAGCCAGCACACCCAGCAGGCGGTCCAGGTCAGCAGCGCGGGCAGCGGCCAGGGCAGCCGCGGCAGCTGGCGAGACCGGGCAGACCCGGCAGACGCGCGGGGGGACGGTGGGCGGATCGGCATGGGCCGATCATCGCGCCCATTTCTTCAGGACGGAAGCCACGGTGTCGAGCCGTATCGGCTTGAGCACCTGGTCGTTCATGCCGGCCTCCTGGATGGCCACCATCCGCTCCATGTCCGCGAAACCGGTGATGGCGACGATCGCCATCTGGCCGTGGGTGCCCGGCAGCGCGCGGATCAGCCGGGTGGCGGTCAGGCCGTCCATCTCGCCCAGTTCGAGATCCATGAAGACCAGGTTGAAGCGCTTCTCGGTGCACAGGCGCACCGCGTCGCCGCCGTCGCCGGCCACCTCGACCCGGCAGCCCAGCGCCTGCAGCATCTTGCGCAGGATGAGCCGGTTGGCCGCGGTGTCGTCGACCACCAGCACCTCGAGCGCGCTGTAGTCGACCGACTTTGGCGGGGCGACGGTGGCGGCGGCCCGCTCGCTGCGGGGCAGCCGCCGGCGCTCTTCGTTGAGCTGCAGGCGCAGCGTGAAGGCGGCACCGTTGCCGGGCTCGCTGGCCACCTTGATGTCGCCGCGCATCAGTTCGACCAGCGCTGCGCAGATGCTCAGGCCCAGCCCCCAGCCGCCGATGGTCGACCCGGTGGACGACGGCACGTCGGAGACGCGCGAGAAGCGGTTGAAGAGCGACTTCTGCCGCTCCACCGGAATACCCGGCCCGTCGTCGCTGACGGTGATCTCGAGCAGCGGGTTGAAGGAGCCGCGGTAGCAGGCCTGCACCATCACCGTGCCGGTGTCCATCGCCTTCAGCGCATTGCCGATCAGGTTGAGCAGGATCTGCTGCAGCCGCGCCGCATCGCCGATGAGCACCTCCGGCACCGACACGTCGACATCGGTGCGCACATGCAGGTCGCGGCCGTTGATGGTCGAGGACGCCGAGATGACCGAGGTGCGCACCAGCTGCCGCAGCGAGAACGGTGCCAGCTGCAGGCGGGTGCGGCCGGCGTTGAGCCGGCCGACGTCGAGCAGGTCGCTCAGCAGCACCTGCAGCAGGCCGCCGGTTTCGCGTGCGTGCTCGATCAGCTCCCGGTGCTCCTGGCGCGACAGCTCGGGGTTCGAGGCGACGTCGAAATAGCCGATGACCGAGGTGAGCGCGTTGCGCATCTCGTGGTTGAGGTTCTCGACGAACTCTTCCTCCGACCGGCGCACCGACTCGGCTTGCTGCAGCAGGATCGACTTGTCCTGGATGAGGCGAACGACTTCGCGGAAATTCGACCAGTTGCCCCAGAGGATCCACACCGTCGAGCCGCCCATCAGCGCCACCAGCGCCACCAGCAGGCCGGAATCGCCGCCGCTGGCCCGCATGCTGCAATAGAGCGCCGCCACCAGCACCGGCATCGCATAGGCGAGCGCCGCCTGGGGCAGCACATGCAGGGTGGCGCAGGCGCCCAGGGCCAGGAAGCCGGCGCCGAGCACCACGAAGCTGGTGACGCCGAAATCCGCACCCGGCAGGTAGTAGACGATGCTGCCCGCCCAGAAGCAGCCCATGGCGGCCGAATAGGCGATCTGCCGGCGCAGGTAGCCGGCCGAGACCGTGGCCGGCCGCCCGCGGCTGCGCAGCCGCCACCAGTTGAGGGCGACCGGCATCAGCAGATAGGCCATGCCGAACAGCATCGGCGCGAGCGCGGTCCACGGCCAGTGGCCGTGCAGGGCGAACGCGCCGATCAGCATGCCGACGCCGTTGCCGACGACCACCACCGGCATGTGGCGCACCAGGGCGACCGATTGCGCCACGCGCAGGTCGTTGTCGGCTTCGGTGCGCCAGGTGTTGTCGGTCGGGGCCTGGGCGCGGGTGCGTCGGGAGAAGCTCATACGGATCCGTTGTTCCGCCGGGCCCTGCCCGACGTGCCGACGCATGCCGACCGGGCGGTCGGACGGGAGAAGGAGGGGCGTTTCAGCGCCGTGGAAGTGTCCGCACGATGGCGGTGAAACGGGCCGATCGGAAGAAGCCGTCGCCAGCGCGCTGCCAGCCCGCCGAGGCCATGTCCTGCGGGCCGTCGACCGGGCCGGTCGTCAGGCCGATCTCGACCTGCCGCCAGGCCGGTCGGCCGATCGACAGCGCCAGCCACGGCGTGTATCCGGCGAGCAGGCATTCCACGGCATGCTGCAGGAACGCCATCATGTCGGCCGCCTGCCCGGTGCGCAGGCCGATGTCGTCCTCGCCGCAGTCGACCCGGGGCTCGACCGCATCGACCATCAGGTAGCGCATCGCCGCATAGCTGCGGGTCCATTCGCACAGCCCCGACAGGGTGACCCAGGGCCCGGACTGCACCCGGTGCACCGCGGCCAGGTAGTCGGCCAGACGGCCGGCCAGCTGTTCCCGCGCGGCCGGGCACTCGCTGCCGACCGAACGGTTGAGCAGGTTGAGCACCGCATGGACATCGTGGGTGTGCCGCGCCTGCCCCGCAGGCCCGACGGTCAGGGCCAGCGCGGCTCGCCAACCGGTCAGCCCGTTTTTTTGGTGCGCGGACGGTGCGGCGGCGGCGGGCGACGATGGCTTGCCGGAATCCAGAATATTTCGCATGGCGGCGGCGTAGCTGGGTTCGGGACGGGTGATGGTTCTTATACCGCAGACGTCCGCCATCGCCGCGAGGGCTTGCCCGCTGCGCGGACGGCTGTTCGCCGGCGCCGGCGTCCTGGGGCGGTTCACCGCGCATCGGTCGCCTGCCCCCTGGCACCGGCGGCGAACGGCCGCAGCGAAGACGCGTGGCGGGGGATCGAATCGCCCGCCTCCGTTTGCGACATCGGATACGACAGCCGGTTGCCCTGCACCCGCACCCAGTGCCAGCGCAAGCGGGCCAGCCAGTGCAGTTGCGCATCGCATTCCACGCCTTCGACGACCACCTCCTTGCGCAGCGCCAGGCACATGTTGATGACGCTGGTCATGAGGGTGCAGGCCAGGGCGTCGGACGGTATGCGCGCCAGGAAGGTCTTGTCGATCTTGACGATGTCGAAGGGGATGTCCGAGAGGTGCGACAGGCTCGAGTGCCCGGTGCCGAAATCGTCCATCGCCATGCGCACGCCGGCCGCGCGCAGCAGCCGGATGTTGGTGTGCGCGGTGTCGCCGCCGTGCAGCGCGTTGCGCTCCACCAGTTCCATCTGCAGTTGCCCCGGGCCGATGCCGTAGGCGGCCAGCAGCCCGCAGATGCGCGGCGCGAAGAGCACGTCGGCCAGATCGTCGGGCTCGATGTTGACCGCGATGAAGACCGGCGCGTGCCCGCTGTCGCGCCAGGCCTTCAGTGCACGGCAGGCCGATTCGGCCATGAAGAGCGTCAGCGCCCCCATCAGGCCGGCGGCCTGCGCCAGCGGCAGGAAGCGCTCCGGCGTGAGCCACTCGCCACCGTCGTCGGCATCGCCCACGCCGAGGCGGACCAGGGCCTCGAAGCCGCACAGCTGCAGCGTCGGCAGTGCGTACTGCGGCTGGAACACCACCCGCAGGTGCTGCGCGCGCAGTGCCTGCATCACGGCGAGATTGCCGGCGGCCGATGCGGCGGCGTCCAGCGGGCTCGGACGCAAGAAGGCGTCGGGAAAAGCGGTGGACATGGCGCTTCCTTCAGGACTTGAGCATGGCGGAGGCAGGAGGGCGGACCCGGTGGGCGAAGCGACAGGCGTGCCCGCCTGCGACTGCCGGCGGTCAGCCGGAAGCGCGGGTGATGAAGCGGCTGTCGAGCACCTTGATCTGGGTGAACTGCGGATGGGCCGGGTTCATGACGAGCGCCATGCCGTCGGTCGACAGCGAGGTGGGCACCCAGGCGCCCAGCAGATCGCGCTGCCGCAGCTGCAGCAACAGGTCGGGCGAGACGCTCTCGCTGCTGCCCAGGTCGACGATCTGCCCTTCGCCCGGCAGCAGCAGCTTCTCCCACAGCATCTCCTCGGGATCGATGCCGGCGCACAGGTAGGCGTTGGACATGGCCGCCAGTTCGCTCTTGCTCCATGCGTAGACGACGCGTTCGCCGGCACGGTGGAAGGGGCCGTCGTAGGTGGCGGGTTCGGCGGCCGCACGTGTCCACGACTGTGTCGGATGCACATGGCGCCAGGCATGGCGGCTCATAGCGGCCAGCCCTTGGAGAGCGCCTCCATCAGCGCGCCGAGCTGCTGCGCCTTCGCCGGGGACGACTGTGCGTTCTTGGGCGAGGCGCTCAGCAACGGATGGCTGGCCTCGAACCAGCGTTCCGCCTTGCGATACGAGCCCATCACCAGGCAGGCGGATTGGAAAAGCACCATCGGCGACTCCTGGACGGCGATCGGAGGGCGACGGCGCGGGGGTGTGACGGGGGGCGTGACTGTGGTCATGGCAGTGTTCCGGCTCCAGAAGAACGGGTAATACGGCAACAGCCGTTACGTTTGCTGCCTACCGGCTGACATGTGAGGCATGCCGGTTTGCATTGAAACGAAGCATCACAAATGTTGGCGGGCACGGCACTGCCATGCGACGAACCCCTGTTTTCCGACGACGAAGCGACCTATGGCGCGACGAAATGCGAATGGACGTTGTGGTTTCTTGATCGCATTCGTGACGTATACCTCGAACGTGAGAGTGGGTCCTAACATGCGTAAGTTTTGATAAACATGGGAAACCCGAGGGATGGACGTTGTTGTCGGGGAAGACGACCCGGTACAGCGGGAGCGATTGGTACGCATGATTTCGCGGCTGCGGCCCCAGTGGACCCAGGTGGCCCACACCGCGACGTCCGAGGGTGTACTGGCAGCGGTCGCCGAGTGGCGGCCGCAGGTGCTGGTGCTCGATATCCATTTGCGCGATTGCGATCCGCGCTGGATCCGCAGGCTGCCCGGCGATGCCGCGGTGGTGTTCACCACGGTGGATCCGACGCTGGCGGTGGACGCTTTCCAGATCGCCGCAGCCGATTACGTTTTGAAGCCACTGGCACCGAGCCGCATGAACCAGGCCTTCGAGCGTGCCGAAGCGCGTCTGCGCGAGATCGGATTTCGCATGTCGAACGTCGAAAGTGCACCGCTGACGACCGTGGTGGCGGCACAAGGTAACGAACTGGTGCTCTTTCAGCCCGACGACATTTGTTACCTGCAGGCCGATAACAAATACACACGCGTCGTATCGGTGGAGCAGGAAGGGTGGGTGCGCACCACGATCGCCGAGTTCGAACGGCGGCTCGACGCGCGATTCTTCAAGCGTATTCACCGCAGCACTTTGCTGAACCTGCGCATGGCGCGCCGGATCTGGCGTGACGAGCTCGGCCGGCTACGGGTTCGCCTGCCCTGCGCCGGCGCCGACCTTCAGGTGAGCCGTGCGTTCGAGACGGTCTTCAAGGTGATGTGACGATGTGCCGAGCCCACCGCAGGCCCACCAGCGGCAAGGCGGTCTCGGTGGCGGGCTAGCGCTGGGGCGCCAGTGCGCGCAGGCGGTCGATGAGGCCGTTCAACTCTTCCATCGATGCGAAATGGATGGCGAGTTCGCCGCTTTCGCCGGGCGTGCCGTCGCGCTTGGCGCGCTTTTTCATCCGCACCTCCACCTGTGCGGTGAACATGTCGGAGAGCTCTTCCTCCACGCGCTGCACATCCTTCGATCGTTCCGTCCGCGCCGCCTGGGGCACCTGCGCATTCAGGCCGAAATCGGCGCCGACCTTGCGCGCCAGGGATTCCGCTTCCCGCACCGACAGCTTGCGCGCGGCGATCTGGTGGGCCGCGGTGATCTGGGCGGCGCGATCGAGCGGCAGCAAGGCGCGTGCATGGCCCATGTCGAGATCACCGGCCATCAGCATCGTCTGCACCGGCTCGGCCAGGCCCAGCAGGCGCAGCAGGTTGCTCGCCGCGCTGCGCGAGCGGCCCACCGCCTGGGCGGCCTGTTCGTGGGTGAGCCCGAATTCCTTCACCAGGCGCTGCAGGCCCTGCGCTTCTTCCAGCGGATTCAGGTCTTCTCGCTGGATGTTCTCGATCAGCGCCATGGCAGCGGCGGACTCGTCCGGCACGTCGCGCACCAGCACCGGGACGCTGTCGAGACCGGCCAGGCGCGCGGCACGGTAGCGGCGCTCGCCGGCGATGATTTCGTACTGCCCCGCATGAACCCCGGCGGCGAGCGGCCGCACCAGGATCGGCTGCATGATTCCCTGCGCCTTGATGCTCTCCGCCAACTCGTACAGCGCGCCTTCGTCCATCCGGGTACGCGGCTGGTAGGCCCCTGCCACGATGGAGTCGAGCGCCAGTGTCGTGGGCAGGCCGGGATCGGTGGCGTCGGTCGGGGCCGGCGCATCGACCGCTTTCGGACCCAGCAGCATTTCGAGACCGCGGCCGAGACCCTTGGTTTTCTTGGTGACCATTCTTATTGTTCCTGATGCGTTGAGGCGGGCGGTCAAGCCGAAGGCTTGGCGGTGAGGGCCACCGCCGCGGCGCCGGCCACTTCGCGGAGATAGGCATAGCCCTGGGGCCAGTCGCCCAGACCGCTTTCCGCGTTGATGTGGCCGTGCGCTCCGATATCCACGAAGGCCGACCCCCATGCGGTGGCGAACGCGCGGGTGCGATGCAGGGCGCTGTAAGGATCGTCGCTGCTGGCGATGGTGGTTGACATGAACGGCAGGCGCTGCATCGCCATCGGCGACCATCCCGGAAGCTGCGTGCGCAGGGCGTCGCTTTCGACATCCGGTGGGGCCACCAGCAGCGCGGCCCGCACCCGGCGCACATGACGGGAATGGCTCGCCCAGGCGGCGACCAGGGCGCAGCCCAGGCTGTGCGCCACCAGCACCACCGGCGCGTCGCCGGCCGCCAGGATTTCGTCTTCCAGCCGCGCGCTCCAGTCGCCGCGCAGGGGTCGGAGCCAGTCGTGCTGCTCGACACGGCGATAGCCGTAGAGCGCTTCCCACCGGCTTTGCCAATGGTCGGCGCCGCTGCCGTGCCAACCGGGCAGTGTCAGGACCCGCGCGGCGTTCATGCGGTGGCCAGCGGCGCGGCGGGTGCTGCGGGTGCCGGCGACGGTGCGGCCCGGCGAACCATCTCGGAGGCGAAGGTCACGAAGGCTTGCGCACCCTTGCTGGCCGGATCGAACACGACACCGGGCAAGCCGTAGCTCGGTGCTTCGGCTAGACGCACGTTGCGGGGGATGACCGTATCGAACACCTTGTCGCCGAAATGATCCTTCAGCTGCTCGCTGACCTGCTGCTGCAAGGTGATGCGCGGGTCGAACATCACCCGCAGCAAACCGATGATCTTCAGGTCCTTGTTGAGGTTGGCATGCACCTGCTTGATGGTGCTGACCAGGTCGGTCAGGCCTTCCAGGGCGAAGTACTCGCACTGCATCGGTACCACCACGCCGTGGGCGCAGCACAGGCCGTTCAGGGTGAGCAGCGACAGGGATGGCGGGCAGTCGACGAGGATGAAGTCGTAATCCGCATCGACCGCTGCGAGCGCTGTCTTCAACAGGCGTTCACGGTTCTCCATGTCCACCATCTCCAGCTCCGCGCCCGCCAGCTCACGGTTGGCGCCCAACACATCGTAGGCGCAGCCGCTGGCTTCGAGTCGTTCCGCCCTCACCCGGGCCTCCGTCACCGGCATCCCGTCGACCAGCACTTCATAGAGCGTCGACACCAGGGCCCGCTTGTCGACGCCCGATCCCATGGTCGCATTTCCCTGCGGATCCAGATCGACCAGCAGTACGCGCTGCCCGATCTTGGCTAAGCCGGCGGCCAGATTGACCGACGTGGTGGTTTTGCCGACGCCGCCCTTCTGGTTGGCGACACAAAAAATCTGGGCCATGGATGGTGGAGTGAGTGAGAAAGAAAGGTTCAGAAGCGCTGGTCGCTTCGACAGCCGCTAGACGCGGGAATGACAGGCGTGCGAGTTTACGGGCTCGGCTGCATCCAAACGATGCACCGATCGGCGTCGAGACCCGGAACCTGGATCTGTTCCACGTGGAACACCTGCACGTGGGGCGGCAGGACAGCCAACTCGTCGGCCGGGTCCTTGCCCTTCATAGCCATCCATATGCCGCCCTGCCCCAACGAGGGCTCGGACCACTGCACAAAATTCTGCAGCGACGCGAAAGCGCGGGAGCACACGACATCCTTGGGTTCGACCAGGGTTTCGACGCGTGCATGGAGTCCGCGCAAATTCGGTAAGCGAAGCTCCAACGCCACCTGCTGCTGAAACGCAGCTTTCTTGGCAACCGTGTCGACACAACTCACCCGGGCCTGCGGACAGCAAATGGCAATCACGGCGCCGGGCAAGCCGCCGCCAGAGCCGACATCCAGCAAGGCAAACTCACGGTCGTTGCCGCGTTGGCGCATCAACGATGGAATGACGGCAAGGCTGTCGAAGAGATGGTGCGTCAGCATTTCCGCAGGGTCGCGCACCGCGGTCAGGATGTAGACCTTGTTCCACTTTTGCAGCATCGCCAGGTAGCGGTGAAGCTGATCGCGTTGTGCATCGGAAAGCGCAAGCCCCAGGGTTTCCGCGCCCTGCTCCAACGTGACGGCTGTCAAGCGGGCACCACGTCGTCTGCGGTTTGCTCCAGGCCCTTGAAGCCGCGCTTCTTCAGATGCACCAGCAGCAATGAAATCGCGGCCGGCGTGACCCCGGAAATGCGTCCGGCCTGGCCCAAGGTTTCGGGACGCTGCTTCTGCAGTTTCTGTCGGACTTCGATGCTCAAGGCATTGACGGCCATGTAGTCGAGATCGACAGGCAGCACCATTCTTTCGTGCGACGCGGATCGCTCTACCTCATCGCGCTGGCGGTCGATGTAGCCGGAATATTTGGCGGAAATCTCGATCTGCTCGATGACCGCATCACGTGCCTCGCCCAGTGTTTCACGTGAAACCGATGCGCTGGCGAAGCGGCCGTTGTCGAGCGACATCAAGGCGTCGTAATCGACATCCGGTCGTCTGAGCAAGTCCGCGAGGTTGTATTCATGCTCGATCGCCTTGCCCAGAACGCGCTCGGATTCGCTTGCTGCCAGGTTGCGCGGGCTGATCCACAACGACCGCAGCCGCTCTGTTTCACGTGAAACAGCATCCCGCTTCCGGTTGAAAGCTTCCCACTGTGCATCCCCAACCAGGCCGATCCGGCGGCCGGCCTCGGTCAGTCGAGCGTCGGCGTTGTCTTCCCGCAGCTGCAGCCGGTATTCCGCGCGGCTGGTGAACATGCGGTAGGGCTCGGTGACGCCCTTGGTGATCAGGTCGTCGACCATCACGCCGAGGTAAGCCTCGTCCCGACCTGGCAACCACGCCGCCTCGCCGCGAACCTGCAGCGCCGCGTTGATGCCGGCGAACAGCCCTTGTGCCGCTGCTTCTTCATATCCGGTAGTGCCGTTGATCTGGCCGGCAAAAAACAGGCCGCGGATCTGGCGTGTCTCGAAGCTGGAACTCAAGGCGCGCGGATCGAAGTAGTCGTATTCGATGGCGTAGCCGGGTCGCATGATGTGTGCGTTCTCCAGCCCCTTCATCGAGCGCACCAACGCGTACTGGATGTCGAAAGGCAGGCTAGTCGAAATGCCGTTCGGATAGAACTCGTGGGTCGTCAGCCCCTCCGGTTCCAGAAAGATCTGGTGGCTGTCCTTGTCGGCGAACCGGTTGATCTTGTCTTCCACGCTCGGGCAGTAGCGCGGGCCGACCCCTTCGATCTTGCCGGTGAACATAGGGCTGCGATCGAACCCGCTGCGAATGATCTCGTGGGTACGTTCGTTAGTGTGCGTGACCCAGCACGGCATCTGTCGTGGATGCATCGCTGCCGACCCCATGAAGCTGAACGCTGGCACCCTGCCCTCGTTGGTGCCGCCGGGCATGCCGTCGCCGGGCTGCTCGGCACACTGGGTGAAATCGATGCTGCGTCCGTCGATGCGCGGCGGCGTGCCGGTCTTCAACCGGCCTTGCGGCAGCTGCAGTTCCTTCAGGCGCGCGGACAGCGATGTCGCTGGGGGGTCACCCGCGCGACCCGCCGCATAGTTGTTCAGGCCGACGTGGATCTTTCCGTCGAGGAAGGTGCCGGCGGTCAGCACCACCGCCCGCGCGCGAAAGGTGATGCCGACCTGGGTGACAGCACCCACGACCCGATCGCCCTCCACCACCAGGTCGTCCACCGCTTGCTGGAACAGCCAGAGATTCGGCTGCGATTCCAGCCGACCACGAATGGCCGCCTTGTAGAGAATCCGGTCGGCCTGGGCGCGGGTGGCGCGCACGGCCGGGCCTTTCGAGCTGTTCAGGATGCGGAACTGTATGCCTGCCTCGTCGGTGGCGATCGCCATCGCACCACCCAGGGCGTCGACTTCCTTGACCAGGTGACCCTTGCCGATGCCGCCGATCGACGGGTTGCAACTCATCTGGCCGAGCGTTTCGAGGTTGTGGGTCAGCAGCAGCGTCTTGCTTCCCATGCGCGCGGCAGCCAGCGCGGCTTCGGTGCCGGCATGGCCACCGCCTACGACGATCACGTCGAATTCTTGTGGATAGATCACGGTAGTTCCTCGGTGGTGGTTGCGCGTTCGGCAACGAGCCCGCTGGGCGCCTGCTCCAGCACGGCACCGCCTTGGCTGCATGACGGTGTCCGGTCGCATCGGCATGAACCGCTCGACGACGAAAATGCCGGTCGCGCCGGCGAAGCAGCAAGGCGTGGGGTCGGTGCATTTTATCGATGCACCCGATCAAACCGGGGTTCCAACAATTAGCCCTGCGACCGCAGGGCTTGCGGCATCAGGCCGGCATCAGCCTGCGCACCGTCGCGCCGCGGGGGTCCGGCGTGTCGCTGGTAGGGCTGCCGTCGTGGTGGATCTGCAGGTGCATATACGACATCGCCACCATGCCGTACATCGTGGCGAAGGCCGCATCTTTCGCATCGCGCCCGTTGCCTACACGCACCATCGCTTCGACCGGTGCCAGTTCGGTCGGGTCGAACATCACCCAGCGATTGC
>JAKONS010000001.1 GCA_022701845.1 Burkholderiaceae bacterium | reverse complement strand
GTCGCGGGTCAGGCGCACCACGTCGAGGCTGGACTGCAGTGCGCCGGCAGTGAAGATCGGGATGGAGATCTGCGGCGCGAAGCTCCAGCTGCCGTTGCCGCCCTCGAACAGGCGCGAGAGCTCGCGGCTGCCGCTGCCGGCCGAACTGGTAAGCGAGATGCGCGGAAAGAACGCCGCGCGCGCCGCGCCGATATTGGCGTTGGCCGCCTGCAGCGTGCGCTCGGCCGCGAGCACGTCGGGCCGGCCCTGCAGCAGTTCGGACGGCAGGCCTTCCGGCACGCTGACCAGCGGCGTCACCGGCCGCAGGCCTTCGTCGATGGCCGGCAGCAGCTCGTCGGGCACCGCGGCGCCGACCAGCAGGGTGAGCGCGTTGCGGTCCTGGGCGGCAGCGCGGCTGTAGGCGGCTACGTCGGAGCGCGCGCTGTCGACGGTGGTGCGCGCCTGCGCCAGCGTCAGGCCCGATTCGGCACCGATGTCGCGCGCCTTCACCGTCAGGTCGTAGGAGGCCTGCTGGCTGCGCAGGGTGTCCTGCGCCAGCCGCAGCCGGCGCTGGTCGGCCGCCAGGGTGAGCCAGGCGTTGGCCACGTCGGACAGCAGGCTGATCTGCACGCTGCGCCGGGTTTCGGCCAGCGACAGATAGGCCTGCAGCGCCGCGTCGTTGAGGTTGGCGATACGGCCGAAGAGATCGAGTTCGTAGGCGGCGAAACCCACCGTGGCGGTGAGCTGGTTCTGCAGGATGCTGCGGCCGCTGGCGGTCAGGTCGGCCGGAGTGCGCGCCCGGGTGGCGGCACCGGTGGCGCTCACCGTGGGGAACAGGTTGGCGCGCTGCACGCCGTACTGGGCGCGGGCACGCTCGATGGCGAGCGCGGCCACTCGCAGGTCGCGGTTGTTGTCGAGCGCACGTTCGACCACCTGGCGCAGCCGGTCGTCGAGGAAGAAATCGCGCCAGGCCAGCAGCGGCGCGGGTGTGTCGACCGCGCCGGCGACCGGCTGCACGCCGGGCTTCCAGCCCTCGGGAATGGCCGCTGGCGGCCGCAGGTAGTCGGGCGCGAGGTTGACGCAGCCGCCCGCCGCCAGCGCGGCGAGCAACGCGCCGGACAGCACGAAACGGCGGCTGGCGCCGACGAGGGATCGACGCGCGCTCATGCCGCTTCTCCCTGCGCGCCACCCGCCGTCGGCTGGGGCGGATGCGCATCGGGCGGCGGCGCGGCGCCGTCCAGCTGCTTCTTCTTGCTGCGCGACTGGAAGGTGCTGCGGATGAGCACGAAGAACACCGGCACGAAGAAGATGCCGAGCACCGTGGCCGACACCATGCCGCCGAACACCGCGGTGCCGATTGCCTGGCGGCCGGCGGCGCCCGCGCCGGTGCCCAGCACCAGCGGCAGCACGCCGAAGCCGAAGGCCAGCGAGGTCATCAGGATCGGTCGCAGGCGCAGGCGCACCGCCTCGTAGATGGAATCGACCAGCGACCGCCCCTGGCCCTGCAGCTGCACCGCGAATTCCACGATCAGGATGGCGTTCTTGCACGACAGGCCCACCGTGGTCAGCAGCCCCACCTGGAAGTACACGTCGTTCGACAGGCCGCGCAGCCCGGTGAAAGCCAGCGCGCCGATGATGCCCAGCGGTACCACCAGGATCACCGAGAACGGCACCGACCAGCTCTCGTACAGCGCGGCCAGGCAGAGGAACACGAACAGGATCGACACCGCGTACAGCAGCGGCGCCTGCGCGCCCGAGCGCCGTTCCTCGAAGGAGGCACCGGTGAACGCATGGCCGATGCCCTGCGGCATCTGGCCCATGATGTCGTCGACCTTCTGCATGGCGACGCCCGAGCTCACGCCGGCCACCGCGCTGCCCAGCAGCTGGTAGGCCGGCAGGCCGTTGTAGCGCTGCAGCTGCGGCGAGCCGAAGGTCCAGCGCTGCGACGAGAACGAGGAGAACGGCACCATCTGCCCGGCGTTGTTGCGCACCGTCCATTTCTTCACGTCGTCCGGCAGCATGCGGTAGGGGGCGTCGCCCTGTACGTACACGCGCTTGACGCGGCCACGGTCCAGGAAGTCGTTGACATAGGTGCCGCCGAGCGCCGCCGACAGCGTGGTGTTGATGTCGGCGGTGGCCAGGCCCAGCGCGCCGGCGCGCCGGTCGTCGATGTCGACCGCGAACTGCGCGGTGTCGTCCAGGTTGTTGTTGCGCACGCCGGTGAGCTCCGGGTCCTTGCGGGCCAGCTCCAGGAATTTCGACGTGGCCGCCACCAGCGGCGCATGGCCGAGCCCCGCGGTGTCCTGGATGAAGAAGTCGAAACCCGACGAGGCGCCCAGTCCGCGCACCGCCGGCGGCAGCAGCAGCAGCACCCGGGCGTCGCGGATCTTGGCGAGCTCGGCGTTGGCGCGCTTCACGATCGCCGCCGAGGTGTGTTCGGCGCCCGGGCGTTCGTCCCAGGGCTTGAGCTTGATGAAGGCGCGGCCCGAGGCCTGGTCGCCGTTCTGGCCGGTGCTGGTGTTGATGTTGACCACCTCGGGCTGCTTGCGCATCACCTCCTCGAACTGGCGCATCACCGCCTGGGTGCGGGCGTCGGTGGCGCCGGCAGGCAGGCGGATGTCGGCCTGCAGCGTGCCCTGGTCTTCCACCGGCAGGAACGATGTCGGCAGGCGCAGGAACATGAAGGCCATGACGCCGGCCAGCGCCAGGTACAGCAGCATGCTGCGCTTGCCGCGCTTGACCACCTGGCGCACGCCGCCTTCGGTGGCCGCCGCCGTCTTGTCGAAACCGCGGTTGAACAGCAGGAAGAAGCGGTCGAGCCAGCCGAGCGGGCCGCGGCGCACCTTCTTGTGGCCGGTCTCGTCGTGCTCGTGGTGCTTGAGCATGGTGGCGCAGAGCGCCGGGGTGAGCGTGAGCGCCACCAGCACCGACAGCCCCATGGCGGCCACGATGGTCACCGAGAACTGCCGGTAGATGAT
>JAKONS010000583.1 GCA_022701845.1 Burkholderiaceae bacterium | reverse complement strand
TTACCCGGAGCTATTCTGGTGCACGCGCGATTACCGCCCGCAATTAGTGCCCACCCCGCCTGCGGCGCGAATGGCCCGAGCGGATCGCCGCCGGGCAATATCTCGCGCGACGGGCCCGAAGTAACCCACGGCACGACTTGCATACCGCACGCCCGTCCCTTGCTTACCCGCCGCGTCGCAGTCCCGCATTACATGGATTAACTGCCGGCAGCAATGCGAATCCCCACTTCGGTAACCCGCCCCGGCGCCGCCGTTTTATCGTGCCACCCGCCGGTATACTCGCCCCGGCGCGCCGCAGGGCCACGATTCGCGGGCGCGCAAGGAAGGTCACCCCCTCGCCCGGCGCACCCGGCCTCGCTCGCAGCGACGCCGGGTTTTTTATCGTCCTTCCGATCCGCCTCCACCCGCCCATGCCGTTCGTCGTCCAGTCCCAGGCCATGCTGTTCGAGGCCGCCCTGCGCCTGCGCAGCGGCGCCAGCATCGCCGGCTACACCCTCGCCTACGAAACCTACGGCACGCTGAACGCGGCGCGCTCCAATGCGGTGCTGGTCTGCCACGCGCTCAACGCCTCGCACCATGTGGCGGGCGTGTACGCGGGCCAGCCCGACTCCGAGGGCTGGTGGGACACCATGGTGGGCCCCGGCAAGCCGCTCGACACCGACCGCTTCTTCGTCGTCGGCGTCAACAACCTGGGCTCCTGCTTCGGCTCCACCGGCCCGGCCGACATCGACCCCGCCACCGGCCGCGCCCGCGGTGCCGACTTCCCGGTGGTCACCGTCGAGGACTGGGTCGATGCGCAGGCGCTGCTGCTCGACCGCCTCGGCATCGGGCGCCTGGCCGCGGTCATGGGCGGCAGCCTGGGCGGCATGCAGGCGCTGTCCTGGGCCATCCAGTATCCCGACCGGGTCGCCCATGCGGTGGTGATCGCCAGCGCGCCCAACCTCAATGCCGAGAACATCGCCTTCAACGAGGTGGCCCGCCGCGCCATCGTCACCGACCCCGATTTCCACGGCGGCCACTTCTACGACCACGGCACCGTGCCCAAGCGCGGCCTGCGCATCGCCCGCATGATCGGCCACATCACCTACCTGAGCGACGACGTGATGAACACCCGCTTCGGCCGGGAACTGCGCGACAAGGTGAGCTACCAGTACACGACGCAGGACGTCGAGTTCCAGATCGAGAGCTACCTGCGCTACCAGGGCGACAAGTTCAGCGAATACTTCGACGCCAACACCTATCTGCTCATCACCCGCGCGCTCGACTACTTCGATCCGGCGCGCGACCACGGCGGCAGCCTGGCGAAGGCGCTGTCGGTGTGCCGGGCGAAATTCCTGCTGGCCAGCTTCACCACCGACTGGCGCTTCGCGCCGGCACGCAGCCGCGAGATCGTGCGCGCCCTGCTCGACAACCGCCTCGACGTCAGCTATGCCGAGATCGACGCGCCGCACGGCCACGACGCGTTCCTGCTCGAGGACTCCCGCTACCTGGCGCTGGTGCGGGCCTATTTCGAGCGCATCGGCGCCGGACTGGAGGCCGCATGACCGACATCGCCACCTACCGCCTGCTGTCGCAGATGGTGCCGCGCGGCGCCCGGGTGCTCGACCTGGGCTGCGGCGACGGCACCATGCTCGACCTGCTGGCCCGCGAACGCGGCTGCACCGGCTACGGCATCGAGCTCGACGACGGCAACGTGCTGGCCTGCGTGCGCCGCGGCGTCAACGTGATCCAGCGCAACCTCGAGGACGGCCTCGACCTGTTCGACGACCAGGCCTTCGACGTGGTGCTGCAGCTCGACACCCTGCAGCACCTGCGCAATGCCGAAACCATGCTGCGCGAGACGGTGCGGGTCGGCCGCACCGGCATCGTGGCGTTTCCCAACTTCGCGCACTGGCCCAACCGGCTGTCGGTGCTGCGCGGCCGCATGCCGGTCACCCGCCGCCTGCCCTACCAGTGGTACGACACGCCGAACATCCGGGTCGGCACCTTCCACGATTTCGACGCGCTGGCCCGGCGCAACCGGCTGCGCGTCCTCGACGCGTTCGGCCTGCAGGACGGCCGCGAGGTGCGCTGGCTGCCGAACGCGCGAGCGGGCACTGCGGTTTTCCGCTTCGATACCGAAACGCGGTAATCGAAAGCGTCGGCGCGACGCCCGGTGCGCAGGCCGGCGCCGCGAATGAAAACGCGTCTGGCAAAGCCGGTTTCTTCGGGCTGCATGGCGCCCATGCGGTTACCTTTCTTGCAGACGGCCATCGTGTCTTTCCGGCGGAGGCTTCCTAGCATCCGGGTTTTTCCAGGAGGACCCATGGCTCTGCAATCGAATTTCCTCGGCACCAAACGCGAATCGCTGCCGAACCGGCTGGCCGCGGTCGCGCCGATCGGCGAGGCACCGCAAGCCGCGCCTGCGACACCGGCGCCCGCTGCGGCGATACCGCCGGCGTTCCTGGTGTCGCCGGCCGCGCCGCCGCCGTTCCCCGGCGCCCCGGCTCCGCTCGCCACCCGACCGGCCACCGCCACCGAGCCGGCGCGCGAAGCGGTGCGGACGCGTGCGCCGCTGGCAGCGGCACCGGCACCGGCGAGCGCACCGGACAGCCCGAG
The DNA here is from genome assembly GCA_022701845.1 of Burkholderiaceae bacterium. The sequence goes on along the minus strand of JAKONS010000583.1, from coordinate 192 downwards.
CAAACTCACCGTCGGCCCGAACATCAAGCTCAAGGGCGTCGAGATCACCGATTGCGACACCCTGGTGGTCGAGGGCTTCGTCGAGGCGACCATGGATTCGCGGGTGATCCAGATCGAAAGAAGCGGCGCCTTCGACGGCTCCGCGCGGGTCGATCTGGCGGTGATCCGCGGCGTGTTCCGGGGCACGCTCGA
>JAKONS010000498.1 GCA_022701845.1 Burkholderiaceae bacterium | reverse complement strand
TGTACGGCGGCGCACCGGCCGCCGGCCTGGAACGGCAGGCGCTGCATGCCTTCCGCCTGGCGTTCGAACACCCCGACGACGGCAGGCCGATGGCTTTCGAGGTGCCGCCGCCGGCCGACCTGCTGGCCGGCCTCGCCGCCTGGGGCCTCGCTTACAATCCGCCCCAGCCTGCCTAGGCGCGCCGCCCGGGGCGCTTCAGGGCCGACCCTTCGCCGAGCGGCACCGCCGCCGGCCCATCGCGCCATCCTCCGCGCCCGGCACCGGCCTCCCCGCCGCGCTGCGACCGATCCGACAACGCCAGCCGAAAGCCGCCCGACCATGAATACGGCGGATGCCAAACGCATCCTCGAAACCGCTCTGATCTGCTCGCCCCAGCCATTGCCGCTGCGCGAGCTGCGTCAGCTGTTCGCCGACAGCCTGGCGGCCGACACGGTGCGCCAGCTGCTGGAAGACCTGCAGGGCGACTGGACCCAGCGCGGCGTCGAGCTGGTGCAGGTGGCCAGCGGCTGGCGTTTCCAGAGCCGGCCGCAGATGCGCGAATACCTCGACCGTCTGCATCCCGAGAAACCGCCGCGCTACAGCCGCGCCACGCTCGAGACCCTGGCCATCATCGCGTACCGCCAGCCGGTCACCCGGGGCGACATGGAAGACATCCGCGGCGTGGTCGTCAACAGCCTGATCGTCAAGCAGCTCGAGGACCGGGGCTGGATCGAGGTGATCGGCCACCGCGAGACGGCCGGCCGGCCGGCGCTCTTCGCCACCACCCGGCAGTTCCTCGACGATCTGGGGCTGGCCTCGCTCGACCAGCTTCCGCTCGCCGACAGCGCGGTGGCCGAGCAGGCCTTGCGCGCTGCGCTGAAGGAGCATGGCGACGACCTGCTGCAGGGCAGCCTGTCGATCGACGATCTCCCGCCGCAGGCGCAGCACCCAGCGCCGGCTGCGAACGACGAGGCCCTGCCGTCGGCCGCGCCCGACCCCGGCGATGCACAGCCCCTTTCCGAATCCGCAAGCGCCGACGCGTCGCGCTCTTCTCCAGAAATCCATACCGAATCGTCCATCGCCGGCGACGGCACGAACGAATCCAAGGCCCCCCATGACTGATCCAACGCCTTCCGCTCCCGAAGACGACCTGCCGCAGCCTCCCGTTGCCGCGCAGCCCGCGACCGACCCCTCCGCCGACGCCATCCGATTCGACGACGTCGTCTCCGGTGCGTTCGATGAAGAGGTGGCGGAAGAAACCGGGTCTGCCGACGGCGATGCCGGCGACGCGGCGCCCGCCAAACGCGTGCTGCAGCCGCAGCAGGATTCGCCCAAGCTGCACAAGGTGCTGGCGCAAGCCGGACTGGGCTCGCGGCTCGAGATGGAAAAGCTGATCGAAGAGGGCCGCATCGCGGTCAACAACGAGCCGGCCCACGTCGGGCAGCGCATCCAGTACGGCGACCGCATCAAGGTCAACGGCAAGCCGATCCATGTCCGCATCGAGCCGCCGCCGCCGCGCATCATCGCGTACCACAAACCCGCGGGTGAAGTGGTCACCCACGACGATCCGCAGAACCGCCCGACCGTGTTCCGCCGCCTGCCGCGGCTGCGCGACGGCAAGTGGCAGTCGGTCGGCCGGCTTGATCTGAACACCGAAGGCCTGCTGCTGCTGACGAGCTCCGGCGAGGTCGCCAACCGGCTGATGCACCCACGTTTCGGGCTGGAGCGCGAATACGCGGTGCGGGTGCTGGGGGCGCTGAGCAACGAAGAGAAGCAGAAGCTGCTCGACGGCGTGCGGCTGGAAGACGGCATGGCCCAGTTCGGCTCGATCGAGGACGGCGGTGGCGAGGGTGCCAACACCTGGTACCGGGTGACGATCACCGAAGGCCGCAACCGCGAGGTGCGCCGCATGCTGGAGGCGGTGGGCCATGCGGTCAGCCGGCTGATCCGCATTCGCTACGGCGCGATGATGCTGCCGCGCGGCCTCAAGCGCGGCGCCTGGATGGAGCTCGACGATCGCGACATCGGCGCGCTGATGCAGGCAGCCGGCATGCCGCGCGAGCCGCGGGTGGAGAGGCCCATCGACAAGCGCCGGGAGGGTGGCGGACGGGGCGCCGCGCCCAGCCGCATCTTCGGCGCCTTCGGCAAGGGTGGCGCCGACGCGGTGGCCGCCAACCCGATGCGGCCTGCCGGCCCGCGTGGCGGCTACAAGAACGCCGCCCGCGTGGAAGCGGCAAGAGGGGAGGGCGCTCCTGCCGGCGACGCGCACAAGACGGCTCCCGGCTACATCGGGGGCGACAGCCTGAACCGGCAGCGCCTGGAGCAGAAGCGCGCGAAACCCGGCGGCAGCGGCGGTGGCGGGCCGCGGGGCCGCAGCCGGGGCTAGTCGCCTGCTCGCGAAACGGACTTTTACAGCAAGCTAAAATCGCTGGTTTTGCCGAATCGGCAAAATTCTTTTCAGCATCCAGAACCGGTACATCCAGGAAAACCATGGCCATCGAACGCACCCTCTCCATCATCAAGCCCGACGCAGTCAAGAAGAACGCCATCGGCCAGATCGTTTCCCGCTTCGAGGCCGCCGGCCTGAAGGTCGTGGCAGCCCGCCTGACGCAGCTGTCGCGCGCCGAAGCCGAGCAGTTCTACTCGGTCCACGCCGCTCGCCCGTTCTTCAAGGACCTGGTCGAGTTCATGATCTCCGGCCCGGTGTTCGTGCAGGCCCTCGAAGGCGAAGGCGCCATCCTGAAGAACCGCGACCTGATGGGCGCCACCGACCCGAAGAAGGCCGACAAGGG
>JAKONS010000554.1 GCA_022701845.1 Burkholderiaceae bacterium | reverse complement strand
GCAGCAGCAGATCGAGCGCACGCTCAAGGCCGGCTTCCCCGAGATCGAGCGGGTGTTCGCCCGCAACGGCACCGCCGAGATCGCCGCCGATCCGATGCCGCCGAACATCTCCGACGCCACCATCATGCTCAAGCCCGAGGCCGACTGGCCCGCGCCGCGCCGCAGCCGCGAGGCCCTGCGGCTGGCGATCGAGGAAGCGGTGGAGCGCCTGCCGGGCAACGCCTACGAGTTCTCGCAGCCGATCCAGCTGCGCTTCAACGAGCTGATCTCCGGCGTGCGCAGCGACGTGGCGGTAAAGGTGTTCGGCGACGACATGGCGCAGCTGAACGCCACCGCCGACCGCATCGCCGCGGTACTCGGCCGGCTTCCCGGCGCCGCCGAGGTGAAGGTGGAGCAGACCACCGGCCTGCCGATGCTCACCGTGGCCATCGACCGCGCCAAGACCTCGCGCCACGGGCTCAACACCGGCGACGTGCAGGAGGCGGTGGCCACCGCCATCGGCGGACGCGCCGCCGGCCTGGTGTTCGAGGGCGACCGGCGGTTTCCGGTGACGGTGCGCTGGGCCGACGGGCTGCGCGACGATCCGGACGCGATCCGGCGCCTGCCGATCGCGCTGCCGGCCGGCACCGGCGCCGGCGCCACGAGCGGTCAGAAGTTCATTCCGCTCGGCGACATCGCGACGCTGGAGGTGGCGTCGGCGCCCAACCAGATCAGCCGGGAGGACGGCAAGCGCCGGGTCGTCGTCAGCGCCAACGTCCGCGGACGCGACCTGGGATCGTTCGTGGCCGACGCCCGCGCCCAGGTCGCCACGCTGGCGCTGCCGCCCGGCACCTGGATCGGCTGGGGCGGCCAGTTCGAGAACCTGCAGTCGGCCAGCCAGCGGCTGCGACTGGTGGTGCCGGTGGCGCTCGGCCTGGTGCTGGTGCTGCTGTTCGCCATGTTCGGCAACCTGAAGGACGGGCTGCTGGTGTTCACCGGCATACCGTTCGCACTCACCGGCGGGGTGCTGGCCTTGTGGCTGCGCGGCATACCGCTGTCGATATCGGCGGCGGTGGGCTTCATCGCGCTGTCGGGGGTGGCGGTGCTCAACGGGCTGGTGATGCTGTCCTTCATACGCCAGCTGCGGGAACAGGGTCTGCCGCTGGAACAGGCGGTGCAGGAAGGCGCGCTGACCCGGCTGCGCCCGGTGCTGATGACCGCGCTGGTGGCCTCGCTGGGCTTTGTGCCGATGGCGCTGGCGACAGGCACCGGGGCGGAAGTGCAGCGGCCGCTGGCGACGGCGGTGATCGGTGGCATCCTCTCGTCGACCGCGCTTACCCTGCTGCTCCTGCCGATGCTCTACCAGTGGGCGCATCGCGACAAGCGTGGGCTCGCGCGCGGTGCCCAGGCATGAGAGCAGGGCTGCCAACGGTTATTTCTGAAAGAATTTGCGCAGCATTCAGAAAAACCTCAATTCAAGATGATAATAACGCCACGTTTGTGCAGGTTCTCTGCCTAAGCGTGTCGGTGATTGGTCAGTTTCGCGCCACAGCGCTTTTAGTTTGTTGTGATTTGGGACTCCATCGCTTTTTTCGGTTCAATTTGGAGTCCTCATGGGCAAAAAACTCTACGTAGGCAATCTGTCCTACAACATTCGTGACAACGACCTGCAACAAGCCTTCGGCGAATACGGTGTCGTCACCAGCGCCAAGGTCATGATGGAACGTGAAACCGGCCGCTCCAAGGGTTTCGGTTTCGTGGAAATGGGCACCGACGCTGAAGCGCTGGCTGCCATCGAAGGCATGAACGGCCAACAGCTCGACGGCCGCGCTCTGACCGTCAACGAAGCCCGTCCGATGGAACCCCGCCCAGCTGGCGGCGGTTACGGCGGCGGCGGCGGCGCCCGTAGTGGCGGCGGCGGCGGTGGCGGCTACGGTGGTGGCGGCGGCGGCGGTTACGGCGGCGGCGGTGGCGGCCGTAGCGGTGGCGGCGGTGGATACGGCGGCGGCGGCGGTGGCCGCGGCGGCTACTAAGCCCTCACGCTTCAGATCAGAAAAGGCTCCTTTCGGGGCCTTTTTTCGTTGAGGCACCAGTTCAACTGCACAGTGTTGCAGGCTGGTGTGGGCCCTTCGTGCGACACACACACGTCCGTTAACGCCTCTGCAGTCTTCTCCACACTTTCTCGTACACACCCTGCTTGCCATGAAAGCGTTTCGGATCTTTCCGATGGTTCTGCTGCTGGCCGGATCAGCCGCCGTCACCACGGCAGTCCGTGCGGCCGGGCCACCCGACACACCAGTGGCCATCCAGAAGTTGCTCAGCCAGTACGGTTGCCTCGCCTGCCACGGTCTGGTGCACAAGCAGGTCGGACCGGGCTTTGCGCAGGTCGCGGCACGTTATCGAGCGGATCCGGCGGGCACCGAGTCGCTGCCGGCACGCATCCGCAACGGCAGCGTGGGCCGATGGGGCCGCCTCGTCATGCCGCGCCAGCCGAGCCTGGGCGAGCCGGAATCGCAAGCGCTGGCGCAGTGGGTGCTGGCGCGCCCGAATCCCTGACGCCGATGACATCCGCCCTGCCCTGGCTCGAACCGGACGACCCGTTTCCCGACGCTGCGCGCGCCTGGACAACGGAGGACCCGGCGCCCGGGCTGCTGGCTGCCGGCGGCACGCTCGATGTTCCGCATCTGCTGCGGGCCTATGCGAACGGAATCTTTCCATGGTTCAGCGCGGGCCAGCCGGTTCTTTGGTGGAGCCCCGACCCGCGCATGGTGCTCGCGACCGATGCCTTCCGCCTGCACCGGTCGCTGCGCAAGACCCTGCAGCACTTCATCGCCACACCCGGCTGCGAGATCCGCTTCGACCATGATTTCGAGGCGGTGATACGCGCCTGCTCCGGCGCGCCGCGGGCCGGCCAGGACGGCACCTGGATCGTGCCGGACATGGTCCGCGCCTACACCGCGCTGCACCGCGCCGGCCATGCGCACAGCGTCGAGACCTGGATCGACGGCACCCTGAGCGGCGGCCTCTACTGCGTGAACATCGGCGGGGCGGTGTTCGGCGAGTCGATGTTCGCGCGGCGCACCGATGCCTCCAAGATCGCGCTCTCGGCGCTGGTGGCGTTCTGTCGCAGCCACCGCATCGGCCATATCGACTGCCAGCAGAACACCGGCCACCTCGCGTCGCTGGGCGCCGCTGAAATGCCGCGTGCGGCTTTCCTGGACATGGTCCGTTCGGCCGTGCCGGCGAGCGCGCCGGTCTGGAAATTCGAGCCCGTATACTGGACTTCACTCCTTTCCCGCCCACCCGCTGCGTGACGCATCTCAAGGAACTCCCTCTCCACGCCCTGCAGTTCTACGCGACGGCGCCCTACCCCTGCAGCTACCTGCCCGACCGGCAGGCACGATCGCAGGTGGCGACGCCGGGGCACCTGATCCACAACGATGTCTACAGCGGCCTGATCGCCAAGGGGTTCCGGCGCAGCGGCATGTTCACCTACCGGCCCTATTGCGACGGCTGCCAGGCCTGCCAGCCGCTGCGGGTGCGGGTGGCGGAATTCGTGCCCGACCGCAGCCAGCGCCGCGCCCGCGCCCGCCATGCGGCGCTCCAGGTGCGGGTGCTCAAGCTGTGCTTCGTGCCGGAGCACTACCAGCTCTACCTGCGCTACCAGAACGGCCGCCATGCCGGCGGCGGCATGGACCACGACAGCATCGACCAGTACACCCAGTTCCTGCTGCAG
>JAKONS010000530.1 GCA_022701845.1 Burkholderiaceae bacterium | reverse complement strand
GACCCCCGACACCCCCACCCCTCCCGCCAGCGCCACCGACGCCGTAGCCGACACCCAGCCGGAGGCCGAGGCCGCCGACGCGACGGGCGGCTCTCCGGCCGACCACCAGCCCACCGTCTTCCGCAAGACGATCAAGAGCTATGTGCTGCGCACCGGCCGCACCACCACCGGCCAGACACGCGCTTTCGCCGCCTGGGGCGACCGCTTCCTGCTGCCCTACCAGCCCGGCGCATTCGACGCGGCGGCCGCGTTCGGCCGCACCGCGCCGCTGGTGCTGGAGATCGGTTTCGGCATGGGCGAGGCCACCGCGCATATCGCCGCGGTGCGGCCGGACGACGACTTCCTGTGCTGCGAAGTGCACCAGCCGGGCGTCGGCGCCCTGCTCAAGCGCATCGGCGAGCAGGACCTGCGCAACATCCGCATCCTCCAGCACGACGCGGTCGAGGTGATCGACCACATGCTGCAGCCCGGCATGCTGGCCGGCGTGCACATCTTCTTTCCCGACCCGTGGCACAAGAAGCGCCACAACAAGCGCCGCCTGGTGCAGCCCGCGCTGATCGCCCGGCTGGCCAGCCGGCTGGCCGACGGCGGCTATCTGCACTGCGCCACCGACTGGCAGCCCTATGCCGAGCAGATGCTCGAGGTGCTGTCGGCCGAGCCGCAGCTGGAAAACACCGCCTCGGACGCCGGCGGCTATGCCGAGCGCCCCGGCTACCGGCCGCTGACGAAATTCGAGAACCGCGGCCTGCGGCTCGGCCACGGTGTGTGGGACCTGGTTTTCCGCAAGCGGTGAAGCCCTCGGATTAGTCCGCCTGCGTGCTTGCGATTCGTTCGTCGGCCGTGCGATCATGGAAAATTGTTTCAACGCGTAGTGGCGGTGCCCAAATTCGGGCCGTGCCGCCGGGCGCGCATCGACACCGCATCGCCGCTGATGACATCCACCAATCCGTCACCGATCCTCAAGCACCTCGTCGAGATCACCGGGCACCGTGACCACACCCGGCTGGAGTACTCGGTCATCTCGGCACTGCGGCATCTGGTCGGCATGCGCGAAGTGCGCAAGCTCGAATTCTTCCTGATCGACGGCGTCACCCATGTGCGCCCCTGGACCCTGCTGGTCGACGGCGAGATGCTGCCGCCCAGCGCCGCACCCGCTCCGCGCGAACGCTGCCTGCCGCTGTCGCACTACGACGCCCTGGTGCACGGGCTGGAGCAGCGCTCCAACAGCATCGCCCATACCGCGCCGGACGGCAGCTACCGACTGTGGCTGCCGGTGCGGCTCGAGGACCGCATCGTCGCCTGCCTGGAGATCGCCAACGATTCGCCCTACGCCCAGCAGACGCTGGACGTGATCAACGGCATCGTCGAGGTCTATCGCAACTACCAGAGCCTGCTCGATTACAGCGAGCGCGACGCCCTCACCGGTCTGTTCAACCGCAAGACCTTCGACGAGCAGTTCTCCCGCCACACCCGCGACGTCGCCGAGAGCGGACGGCGCATCAGCGACGACGACGCCGATGCGCACTGGCTGGCGGTGGTCGACATCGACCATTTCAAGCAGGTCAACGACCGCTTCGGCCATGTCTACGGCGACGAGGTGCTGATCCTGGTGGCCAATCTGCTGAAGTCGTCGTTCCGCAGCCAGGACCGCATCTTCCGTTTCGGCGGCGAGGAATTCGTGGTGTTGCTGCGCCAGGCCACGCTGGAGCAGGCGCGGCTCATCTTCAACCGCTTTCGCACCGGCATCGAGCAGTTCCCGTTTCCGCAGGTGGGCCGGGTCACGGTGAGCGTCGGCTTCACCGCCGCCGGCCATGGCGCGCCGGTGGAAATCATGGGCCATGCCGACCAGGCGCTCTACCACGCCAAGGAAAACGGCCGCAACCAGGTCTGCCACTACGAGGAACTGATGCGGGGCGGCCAATTGCAGGCCGCGCCGGTGGCGCACGACGACGTCGAGCTTTTCTAGCGCCGGCGGAGCCGCTGCGGCCCCGCCCGATCCGTCAGACCCGCTCGGCCACCCAGGCCTGCACCGACTGCAGCGCCGCCGGCAACGCGGCTGCATCGGTGCCGCCGGCCATCGCCATGTCGGCCTTGCCGCCGCCCTTGCCGCCGACCTGCTGGGCGACGAAATTGACCAGCTCGCCCGCCTTCACCTTGCCGACGCTGTCGGCGGTGACGCCCGCGGCGATCTGCACCTTGCCGCCCTCGGTCGAGGCCAGCACGATGGCCGCGGTCTTGAGCTTGTCCTTGAGCTTGTCGAGCGTGTCGCGCAGCACCCGGGCGTCGGCACCCGGCAGCAGCGCCGCCAGCACCTTCAGCCCGCCGACGTCGACCGCCTGCAGCACCAGCTCGTCGCCCTGCGAGGACGCCAGCTTGCCCTTCAACGCGGCCACTTCCTTCTCCAGCGCACGCACCTGCTCCAGCACCGCGCCCAGGCGGCCCTGCAGTTCGGCTGCCGGTGCCTTCAGGGTGCTGGCCACCGTGTGCACCGTGGATTCGAGCTCCTGCAGATAGGCCAGCGCCCGGGCGCCGGTGACCGCCTCGATGCGGCGCACGCCCGCGGCCACGCCGCTCTCGGCCACCACCTTGAACATCCCGATGTCGCCGGTGCGGCCCACATGGGTGCCGCCGCACAGCTCGCGGCTGGTGCCGATGTCGATCACCCGCACCGTCTCGCCGTATTTCTCGCCGAACAGCATCATCGCGCCGGTCTTCTGCGCTTCCTCGATCGGCAGCACCCGGATCACGTTGGCGGTGTTGGCCAGGATTTCCTCGTTCACCCGGCGCTCGATCTCCAGCACCTGCGCATCGGTCACCGGCGTGCCGTGCGCGAAGTCGAAGCGGGTGCGCTCGGCGTTCACCAGCGAGCCCTTCTGCTGCACATGGGTGCCCAGCACCTCGCGCAGGGCCTTGTGCATCAGGTGGGTGACGCTGTGGTTGCGCTGGGTGGCCGAACGCAGGCTGTCGTCCACCCGCGCGGTGACCGCGTCGCCCACCTTCAGCGTGCCCTGGGTCTGGGTGCCGTGGTGGCCGAACACGTCGGCCTTGATCTTCTGGGTATCGGCCACGCCGAAGGACGCGCCTTCGGACTCCAGCGCGCCCTGGTCGCCCACCTGGCCGCCGCTCTCGGAATAGAAAGGCGTGGTGTCCAGCACCACGACGCCGCTCTGGCCCTCATCGAGCTGGGTCACCGACACGCCCTCGTGATAGATGGCCACCACCGTGGCCGGCGCCTGCAGGCGCTCGTAGCCGGTGAAGACGTTGCCGGCGCCGGTGTAGTCCAGCGCGCGGTCCATGCGGAACTTGCCGGCGGCGCGGCCGGCCGCCTTCTGGCGCGCCATGGCGGCCTCGAAGCCGGCTTCGTCGACCGTCACGTCGCGCTCGCGGCAGACATCGGCCGACAGGTCGAGCGGAAAGCCGAAGGTGTCGTGCAGCTTGAAGGCGACATCGC
>JAKONS010000529.1 GCA_022701845.1 Burkholderiaceae bacterium | reverse complement strand
GCAGCAGCGTCGATTTGCCGATGCCGGGGTCGCCGCCGATCAGCACCACACCGCCCTCCACGATGCCGCCGCCCAGCACCCGGTCGAGCTCGTCGATGCCGGTGGAGGCGCGGGCGACATCCGCCGCTTCGATCGACGACAGCGTGGTCACCTCGGCGGTCTGCGCCAGCGCGGCGAACGCCGGTTGCTGGCCCAGCCGGTTCTTGCCGGGCGCCGCCGGTGCCTGGGCAGCCGTCTCGACGAGGGTGTTCCAGGCGTTGCAGTGCGGGCACTTGCCCAGCCAGCGCGGGCTGGTGCCGCCGCATTCGCTGCAGACGTAGCTTGATTTTTCCTTGGCCATATCGCGGCCGACTATATCGGCAGCGTCCTTCCATCCTGGTCGGAATTCCCATGCGAACGCAGGGCGCGACGGCGCAGGTAGTGCATGCTGTCTAACGTTTGGACACGTGTCCGTAGATTGGTTACGTATGGCCCCCTTATCCGGCGTTTATCGGGCCTTTGGCTACCGCACCGAGGGGCAAGATAGGCAACCTGTATGAACATATTCGACGAACTGCTCGCCAAGGTCGCCCTTCTGACCCGCACCGACGGCTGCCAGCTGGAGGCGGTGATGCATGTCGCCTTCGACGCTAAGGCGCAGCTCGACGCCGCGTTCGGCACCGGCAACCGCTATTCGATCTCGCTCACCCGGCTGATGCTGCGCCTGAACGACTCGACCGACCGGCGCGAGCGCATCGACACCACCTTCCGCGTCACCGAGCTGCTGAGCGCGGCCTCGGCACAACTCAGCCGGCGCGCCGGCAAAAGCGTCCAGCGCCACCAGCCCGATTTCGTCGACACCCGCTTTTCCGGTTGACGCGTACCAGTCGCGCCGTCGATACGGTGCCGCCAGCGGCGCGGGGTCAGGGTTTGTCCGGGACTCCGCAGGGGTGCGCTGCAGGGATCGCACGCGGACAATCGGCTGCTTTCCCCGCTGCTCCATCCGCCCTATGTTCTCCGTTCCCCGCCGTCGCCTGCTGCAAGCCGCCGCCCTCCTCCCCGCCAGCGTGGCGACCAGCCTGCCGTGGCAGTCGGCGCAGGCGCAAACGCCCGCCGGCACCCTCGAATCGACCCGCGTCGTCAACGGCTTCGCCGCCGGCGGCACCGCCGACGCGGCCAGCCGGCGCATCGCCGAGAAGCTGCACCCCGGCTATGCCAACGCGGCCTTCGTCGAGAACCGCACCGGCGCCGGCGGCCAGATCGCGATCCAGTACGTGAAGAGCCAGCCGGCCGACGGCACCACCATGCTGCTGACGCCGATGTCGATGCTGGGCATCTATCCGCACACCTACAAGAAGCTGCCCTACGACCCGATCGCCGACCTGGCGCCGGTGTCGATCGGCTCGGTGTTCGACTACGGCTTCGCGGTCGGCCCGTCGGTGCCCGACCGGGTGCGGACGATTTCCGAATACCTCGAATGGTGCAAGGGCCGCCCGGAGCGCGCCGCCTTCGGCTCGCCGGCGGCCGGCTCGTCGCCGCATTTCATCGGCATCCTGATCGGCCGCGCCGCCGGCATCGAGATGACCCATGTCGCCTTCCGCGGCACCCAGCCGGCCATCCTCGACATGATCGGCGGGCAGATTCCGGCGGTGTGCGGCCCGGTCGGCGAATTCCTGCAGTACGCCCAGGCCGGCAAGTGCCGCCTGCTGGCGACGTCCGGCGCCAAGCGCAGCAAGTTCTCGCCGCAGACGCCGACGCTGGTCGAGCAGGGCTACAAGGACCTGTCGTTCAGCGAGTGGTACGGCGTGTTCCTGCCGGCACGCGCGTCGGCCGACACGGTGAACCGGCTCAACGCCGCGATCCGCAGCGCGATGCAGCAGCGCGATGTGATCGACGGCCTGGCCGCGGTGGGGCTGGATGCGCAATCGAGCACACCGGCCGAGCTGGCGGCGGCGTTGAAGTCGGACACCGAGCGCTGGCGCGGCATCGTGAAGTCGGTCGGCTTCAGCGCCGATACCTGATCGGCGGCGTCCGGGCCGCAGGCGCGTCGCCGCCGGCAGACGGCCTTCAGGCCGTCAGGCCGGCCCGTCGAGCCAGTCGAGCAGCAGCCGGTTGACGGCGTCGGCCGTCTCGTACTGCAGCCAGTGCCCGCCGTTGGGCACCACCACCAGCGTGGCGTCGGGCGCATGGGCCAGCATCGCCGCGCCGGCCTGGGCCGGCACCGCGGTGACGTCGTGCTCGCCCCAGGCCAGCAGCACCGGTATGCGGCGCCCGGCCAGCAGATCCAGCGCCTCGGGCAGCATCGGCCGCCGCGACAGGCCCTTGCTGCGGTAGCGGGTGGCCACGCAGGCCTGGCGGTGCAGCGCCAGCGCCAGCGCGTCGATGCGGGCCTCGTCGTGCAGCATCAGCGCCGCCAGGTTGTGGTGCAGCCGGGCATCGCGCTCCGGGCCTGGCGGCAGATCGCGCCAGTTGAGCATGCCGAGCCGTTCGCGCCGCGGCTGGCCGTGGCCGCCCGGCCCGAGCAGCGCCACCATGCGCACGCCCTGCCGGCGCGCGGCCAGGGTGGCGGCGCACAGGGCACCGAACGAGAAACCGGCGATGTCGCAGGCGCTGCCGGCGCCCAGCAGCTGGTCGAGCGCGGCATCGAGCACGCCGACGATCAGGTCGAGCGTCTGCTCGCCCGCCGGAACGCCCGAATCGCCGTAGCCCGGCATGTCGGCCACCCACAGCGTGTGGGTGCGCGACAGCGCCTCCAGGTTGTGCACCCAGTGCAGCCAGTTGCCGTGGCCGCCGTGCAGCAACACCAGCGGCGGGCCTTCGCCGATGCGGCGGAACACCACCGGGCAGCCGTCGACGCTGGCGGTTTCGCGCACGGTGCGGTCCTCCAGCGCGGCGATCAGCGCGCGGGCTTCGGCGTCGGCTTGCGGATCGAATCGGAAGTTCAGGGACGAGGCTTGGAGTTCGGTCATACGGCGAAAAATTCAACGTCGCAAAAAGGCGCGGGCGCTGCGCCCGGCGGCAGGTCGACAATCGGCGGCAGCGCACGCCGACGCGGATTTTCGCCGCTGGCCCGCCGCGCCGCACGCCCTTTTCTTTTCCGGTCTCCCGCATGGTCATCAACCTGGTCTGGCTCGGCTTCTTCCTGATCGCCATCGCCACCGCCTGCGTGCGTTTCGCGCTCGGCGACGCCGAGGTGTTCGCGCGCCTGGTCGGCGCGCTGTTCGACGCGGCGCGCAGCGGTTTCGACATCGCGCTCGGCCTGACCGGGGTGATGGCGCTGTGGCTGGGTTTCCTGAAGGTGGGCGAGCGCGCCGGGCTGGTGGAGGCCCTGGCCCGGCGTGCCGCGCCGCTGCTGCGCGCGCTGTTTCCCGGCGTGCCCGCCGGCCATCCGGCGCAGGGCGCGATGACGATGAACCTGTCGGCCAACCTGCTCGGGCTCGACAACGCGGCCACGCCGCTGGGCCTGTCGGCGATGCGCGAACTGCAGACGCTGAACCCGCACCCCACCACCGCCAGCGATGCGCAGATCATGTTCATGGTGCTCAACACCGCCGGCCTGACGCTGGTGCCGACCTCGGTCATCGCCATCCGCCAGAGCATCGCGCTCCAGCAGCAGGTGGCGCACTTCGACGCCGCGTCCATCTTCCTGCCGACGCTGCTGGCCACCGGCGCCTCGTGCCTGGCCGGCTTCCTGGCGGTGGCCGCCTGCCAGGGCTTCGCACTGTGGCGGCCGCGCTGGTGGCTGCCGCTGGCCGCGGTGGTCGCTGCCGGCGCCGCGCTGCTGTTCGGCCTGTCGCGTCTGCCGGCAGCGGTCGCCGCCCAGGCCGCGGGCGTGGCGGGCGCCGCCTGCATCCTGGGCCTGATCGTGGTGTTCCTGACGGTGGGCGCCTGGCGGCGGGTGCCGGTCTACGACGTGTTCGTGGAAGGCGCGACCGAAGGCTTCGGCGTGGCGATCCGCATCGTTCCCTATCTGGTGGCGATGCTCTGCGCCATCGCCCTCTTCCGTGCCGCCGGCTGCATGGACGCGGTGCTGGGCGTGGTCGGTGCGGGCGTCGCGGCGCTGGGACTCGACACCGCGTTCCTGCCGGCGCTGCCGGTCGGTCTGATGAAGATCCTGTCGGGCTCCGGCGCGCGAGCGCTCATGGTCGACGTGATGACCACCTACGGCGTCGACTCGTTTCCGGCGCGCCTGGCGGCCATCGTGCAGGGCTCGTCGGAAACCACGTTCTACGTACTGGCGGTATACGCCGGCGGCGCCGGTCTGCGCGACACCCGGCACGCGCTCGGCTGCGCCCTGCTGGCCGACCTGGTGGGCCTGACAGCCGCCATCTGCATCGGATATGCGTTCTTCCGCTGACAACCGGCCCGGTACAAGCACCACCGTCGCCACCAAGCCCCCGGGTCCTACAGAACGCCGCCCCCGGGACCGACGCCGTGCGCGATGCATGGCGCCAAGATGAATGCTTCAGCGACGGCGAGCAGATCGCCATCCTTCATGTTCACGACCCAGGAGATTCCCATGACCGATCGCAACGATGTCATCGACACCCTCAACGACCTGATCGAAACCTCGCACGACGGCGAATACGGTTTTCGCGAACTGGCCGACCGTGCCCAGGCACCGGA
>JAKONS010000070.1 GCA_022701845.1 Burkholderiaceae bacterium | reverse complement strand
TTCACCGGGTAAAGAGGTCTATGACCTTGTTCATCAGGGCCAGCAACGGCGTGTCGAGCATCGGCAGCGTCGCCGCCACGCCGATCATCCCCACGCTCAGGGTGATCGGGAACCCCACCGCATAGATATTCATCTGCGGCGCCACCCGGGAAATGATGCCCAGCGCCAGGTTGACGAACACCAGCAGCGCGATCATCGGCAGCGCCACCCACAGCGCGCTGGCGAACAGCTCGGCGCCCAGGCGGTGCAGCTGGGTGGTGGCCAGCATGTCGAGCAGGTTGCCGTCGGCGGGAAACGCCTGGAAGCTGCGGATCACCGCCATCAGCAGGGTGAGATGGCCGTTGACCACGATGAACAGCAGCATCGAGATCTGCCCGAGAAAGCTCGACATCGCATTCGCCTGCCCGCCGCTGGCCGGGTTGAAGAACGACGCGAAACCCAGGCCCATCTGCAGCCCGATCAGCTCGCCGGCCAGCTCGACCGCGCCGAACACCAGCCGCACCGCGAAGCCGATCGCCATGCCCACACCCACCTGCTGCACCACCGCGCCCAGCGCGCCGGGGCTGTCGCCGCCGATGATCGGCTGGCCGACCAGGCTGGGCTGCGCGGCGATCGAGATGACCAGCGCCAGGCCGATCTTGGCGCGCACCGGAATCGCCCGCATCGAAAAAATCGGCGCCACGGTGAACAGCCCCAGGATCCGCAGGAACGGCCACAGCACCGGCGACAGCCAGGCGGCGATCTGGGCTTCGGAGATCGAGATCAAGCGGCGGGCGCGGTCGGTCGGTGTCGGGCGGTCAGGCGACGTAGCTCGGGATCGCCTCGATCATCCGGCGCAGGTAGTCGACCAGCGTCGTCAGCATCCAGGGCCCGGCGATGGCGAACACCACGATGGCGGCGATCAGCTTGGGCACGAACGACAGCGTGGCCTCGCTGATCTGGGTGATCGCCTGGAAGATGCTCACCACCAGGCCGACCACCATGATCACGCCCAGCAGCGGCATCGACACCATCAGCAGCAGGGTCAGCGCCTCCTGCCCGGTGGTCAGCACGACTTGCGGATTCATGGGCGCAGCGCCTCAGCGTGAGCGGGTGTCATTGAGCAAAACTCGCGGCCAGCGAGCCGATCAGCAGGTTCCAGCCGTCGGCCAGCACGAACAGCATCAGCTTGAACGGCAGCGCCACCAGCACCGGCGACAGCATCATCATGCCCAGCGACATCAGCACGCTGGCCACCACCAGGTCGATCACCAGGAACGGGATGAAGATCATGAAACCGATCTGGAAGGCCGACTTCAGCTCGCTGGTGACGAACGACGGCACCAGCACCCGGAACGGCGCGTCCTGGATCTTCACGCCCGGCTCCAGCCGCGCCAGCCGCGCGAACAGCGCGTAGTCGGACTGGCGGGTCTGCTTGGTCATGAACTGGCGCAGCGGGTCTTCCCCGCGGTCGAGCGCCTGCTCGAAGCTGATCTGGTTGGCGGTGTAGGGCGCGTAGGCCTCGCGGTACACCCGGTCGAGCGTCGGGCCCATGACGAAAAAGGTGAGGAACAGCGACAGCCCGATGACGATCTGGTTCGGCGGCGCCGACTGGGTGCCCATCGCTTGGCGCAGCAGCGACAGCACGATCACGATGCGGGTGAACGACGTCATCATCAGCAGCACCGCCGGCAGGAACGACAGCGCGGTGAAGAACAGCAAGGTCTGGATCGGCACCGAGAAGCTGGTGCCGCCGGCGCCGTTGCCCATCAGCAGCGGCAGCTGGCCGCCGGGCAGCGTGCCTTGCGCCAGCGAGAGCGCCGGCATCCCCAGCAGGGTGGCCGCCACCACGACCGGCCAGGCGCGGCGTGTGCGCATCTCAGACATGCCCCGGCCCCCGGTAATCGTGCGCCACCGCGCCCTCGACCTGCCGCGCCGCCTGGGCGAAGCCCGGCGCCGGCAGGGTGTGCAGCGTGTTGACCGACTGCGCGGTGACGCCCAGCACCAGCCACACCCGCGCCTCGGGCGGGCCGACTTCCACCGTCACCACCCGCTGCGTCGGCCCCACGCCGAGCGCCGACACCACCCGCGAGCCGCTGCCCGGCGCGTTGCCCGGCAGGCTGCCGTTGCGGCGTTTGAGCCAGCGCAGGCCCCAGGGAACCATCGCCAGCAGGGCGATGAAGACGACGACCGACAACAGGGACTGGGTCATGGGGCTCATGCGGCGGACTCTAGCCCTTGCTGACCCGGCGCAGGCGCTCCGACGGCGTCACCACATCGGTCAGACGGATGCCGAACTTGTCGTTGACCACCACCACCTCGCCCTGCGCGATGAGGTAGCCGTTGACCAGCACGTCCATCGGCTCGCCGGCCAGCGCGTCGAGCTCGACCACCGAGCCCTGGGCCAGCTGCAGGATGTACTTGATCGGCACCTTCACCCGGCCCAGCTCCACCGACAGCTGCACCGGAATGTCGAGCACCCGGTTGATGTCGCCCATCGCCGCGTCGGCGGTGGCGCTGGCCGACATGACCGGCTCGCCGCCGAACAGCGGCCCGCCGTTGTTCTCCGTGCCGCCGTCGGAGCGCGGGGGCGCCGACTTGGCTTCTTCCAGCGCCTCGGCCCAGGCAGACATGTCGTCGTCGCCACTGCTCGTCGGGTCTTCAGCCATGCTTGTCTCCAATCCAGTTCGTTTCGGTGCCGCGCAGGTTTTCTTCGATGCGGATCGCGTATTTGGCGTTGTGGGTGCCGTAGTGGCAGCTGAACATCGGCACGCCGCCGATGGTGGCCTCGATGCGCGGCGCACGGTCGAGCTCGATGAAATCGCCCACCTTCATCGCCAGCAGCTGCTCCACCGTGGCCTCGGCCTGCGCCAGCTCGGCCACCAGCACGACTTCGGCCGCCTGGATCTCGCGCGACAGCAGCTTCACCCAGCGCCGGTCGACCTCGATCGAGTCGCCCTGGGTGCTGGAGAACAGCACGTCGCGGATCGGCTCCAGCGTGGCGTAGGGCATGCAGATATGGATCATGCCGACGATGTCGCCGATCTCCAGCTGGAAGGCGCTCGCCACCACGATCTCGCTCGGCGTGGCGATGTTGGCGAACTGCGGCTGCATCTCCGAGCGCTGGTATTCCAGCTCGATCGGGTAGATGCCCTTCCAGGCCTTCTTGTATTCGTCGCAGATCACGTCGACCAGGCGGTTGATCACCCGCTGCTCGGTCGGCGAGAAGTCGCGGCCCTCGATGCGGGTCTGGAACTTGCCGACGCCGCCGTAGAGCGTGTCGATCACCCCGAACAGCAGCGCCGGCTCGCACACGATCAGCCCGCTGCCGCGCAGCGGCCGGATCGCCACGATGTTGAAATTGGTCGGCACCGCCAGCTCGCGCAAAAAGGCGCTGTAGCGCTGCACCGTCACCGTGCCGACCGAGATCTCCGGGTTGCGGCGGGTGAAGTTGAACAGCCCCACCCGCAGGTTGCGCGCGAACCGCTCGTTGACGATCTCCATCGTCGGCATGCGGCCGCGGACGATGCGCTCCTGGCTCGAGATGTCGTAGTTGCGCACCCCGCCCGACTCGGTCGTCTCCTCGACGATCTTCTGGCTCTCCCCGGTGACGCCCTCCAAAAGCGCATCGACCTCTTCCTGCGAAAGAAACGCTTCACTCATAAAGGAACTCTCCGTTGCGCAAGCACCGTACAACTGGCCGCGATGGCCCTCCCCGCATTCCCCAGGGCACCGCCGGGCCGGCTTCGCCGGACGGCCAGTGCCGCCCCCGGAAGGGGGTAGGCGTCTACACGAAGTGAGAAAGCCTGGGGGCGAGCCACATCCTTCCCCGGCAGGGGGTAGGCGTCTACACGAAGTGAGAAAGCCTGGGGGCGAGCCACATCCTTCCCCGGCGGGGGGGTGGCGTCTACACGAAGTGAGAAAGCCTGGGGGCGAGCCATAAGCTACTGGATGATGAAGGAGGAGAAGAGCACGCCCTGCACCGGGCTCACCGGCGCGGCACGCCGCTTCTTCTTCTTTTTCTTCGGCGCGGCATCTTCCTCCTCGTCCTCGTCCTCCGGCTCGATGCCGAAGGTGCGCGAGGCCTCGGCCGCCACCGACTTGGCCAGCTTTTCCTTGCCCTCGCGGCCCAGCAATTCGGCCGAGGTGCTCTGCGAGGCCATCATCAGGATGGCGCTGCGCACCCGCGGCATGTTGGTCTTCAGCGCGTCGGCGCTTTTCGCGTCGGCCATCTGGAAGGTGATGCCGATCTGCGCGAAACGCTCGCCGCCGGGGTCGGCCAGGTTCACCACCAGGTTGTCGATCGGCAAAAAGGTGGGCGGATTCTTGTCGTCGTGCACCGCATGGGCGGCGGCCGGAGCTTCGGCTTCCTCGCCGTCCTCGTCGCCGCTGTGCTTCTTCTTCAGGAAGAACATCGCCCCGGCCCCGGCGATCGCCAGCACCACCACCAGCGACACGATGATGATCAGCAGCTTCTTCTTCGATTTGGGCTTGGCGGGGGCGGCGTCGGACACGGGCGGGGTTCCTCGGGTGGGCGGTGGACGCGCCGGCCGAAACAGGCCACCGCGTTCGCCATTATTGGCCGATGCCAACAGCGCGATCACCCGAATAAACGGCAAAACCACGCTTTCCCACAGCGATCACGCTGCCGCGACGGTGAAAACACCCCGAACGCAGCCGCCCGGCCCGCGGCCGACGACCCGTCAGACGAACAGATCGAGCCCGTTGCGGCCCGGGCCGGTCGAACGTCCGGCGGCGGCGCGTGCCACCGGAGCGGACACAGCGGCGGCAGCAGCGGTCGCCGCCTGCGGCTGCGCCCGGCGCCGGTCGTCGCCCTGCCCGCCACCGGCTTCGCCGCCCGCCGCGGCGAAGCCGTCGGCCCGGCCGCCGGCGCCGCCGACCGTCACGCCCGCCAGCTCCAGCCCTTCCTGCCGCAGCAGGTTCTGCAGATCGGACACCGCACCGCCGAGCAGCGCCCGGGTGTCGGCCTGGTCGCTCGCGAAACTGACCTGCGCCTGCTCGCCGGACAGCGAGATCCGCACATCGACCGGCGCGCCGAAGGCGTCCACCGTGAGCTCGGCGGTCTGCAGGCCGCGCGACGACAAACCGGGCGTGGTGGCGGCCAGCCATTCGTCGGTGGACAGCACCGGCGCACCGCTGCCGGCCAGCGCGTCGGCACCGGAGGCCGCGGTGGCGAAAGCGCCCTCCCCGGCCGATGCATTGGCCACGCCGGCCGACAGACCGAGCGCCGCGGCGGCGGTGCCGGCCGCGCTGCCGTCGCCCCGGGTGTCGCCACCGCCGCCCTGGCCGAAGGCGCCGCCGCCGCCGGAGGCAGCCGCGCCCGCTTCGCCCGCCAGCGGACGCGAGATATCCGACAGCAACCCGGCCCACCGGCTCTGGGCCCCGTCGCCGAGGGAGACGGTGGATGCCGGGCCGCGGGCGGAACGGGTGTCGCCCTCGATGTCGGCACTCGCGCCGAGCGTGGTGGTGGCGGCGATCGTGGTCGGAACGGCGGCATCGGCCGCGGCGGAATGGCGAAAGCGGGTGGCGGCGATCTGCTGGGCGAACGCAGCGGCGGACGGCGCCTGTCCGGCCGGCGACGCGGCATCCGGCCGTGCCG
>JAKONS010000492.1 GCA_022701845.1 Burkholderiaceae bacterium | reverse complement strand
GCAACAGTGTCATCGCCGAAGAGCTGGCGCTGCCGCCGGTCAAGATCCACTGCTCGATCCTGGCCGAAGACGCCATCAAGGCGGCGGTGGACGACTACCGCAAGAAGCATGTCGTCGACGCCGCGCTCGCGGTCGAAGTGGCGCACTGAGATGGCTGTCACCCTTACCGAAGCCGCTGCGCGGCACGTCACTCGCTATCTCTCCAAGCGCGGTCGCGGTATCGGTGTGCGTCTCGGCGTCAAGACCACCGGTTGCTCGGGCCTCGCCTACAAGCTGGAATATGTGGACGACAACACCGCGGACGACGTGGTGTTCGAGGACCACGGCGTGAAGGTTCTGGTCGATCCGAAGAGCCTCGCCTATATCGACGGCACCCAGCTCGACTTCGTGCGCGAGGGCTTGAACGAAGGCTTTAAGTTCCTCAACCCGAACGAACGCGACCGCTGCGGCTGCGGCGAAAGCTTCCGCATCTAGCACCGCGCCCACCGAACAGCCGCCCAGCATCGCGAGGGCGGCTTTTTTCTGCCCAAAATGGATATCCAGTCAAACGACTTCGAACTGTTCGGCGTTCCCGCCACCTTCGCCCAGCAATTGCCGCTGCTCGAGGAACGTTGGAAAGACCTGCAGCGCAACGCCCACCCCGACCGTTTCGCGGCGCAGGGCGCAGCCGCACAACGCCTGGCGATGCAGTGGTCGGTGCGCATCAACGAAGCCCACAAGCGCCTGCGCAGTCCGCTCAAGCGGGCCGCATATCTGTGCGAACTCAACGGCGCCCCGATCGCCGCCGAGACCAACACCGCCATGCCGCCGGAGTTCCTGGTGCAGCAGATGGAGTGGCGCGAGGCGCTCGACGACAGCGAAGATCGCGCCGCCATCGACGCGCTGCAGGCCGAGGTCGATGCGGCACGCGCTGCGGCGATCGCCCGCTGCGGCGTGCTCCTCGACGAGCAGCACGACTACCCGGCAGCGGCCGCCCAGGTGCGTGCCCTTATGTTTCTTGCGCGCTTTGCCGACGACATCGATGCCCGACGGGCGTTGGCCGGACAATAGCCATCCTGCGCCGCCATTCGTTGCGGCGTCTTTGTTTTCGTTTTCTTTTCCTGCATGGCGCTCCTTCAGATCTCAGAACCCGACCAGTCGCCCGATCCGCACCAGCGCCGTATCGCCGTCGGCATCGACCTCGGCACGACCCATTCGCTGGTCGCCGCGGTGCGCAGCGGTGTCGCCGAATGCCTGCCCGACGCCGACGGCCAGGTGCTGCTGCCCTCGGTGGTGCGCTACCTGTCGGCGACCGGCCGGCAGATCGGCGCCGCCGCCCAGGCCGCCGCGGTCACCGATCCCGAAAACACCATCGCCTCGGTCAAGCGCCTGATGGGCCGCGGCCTGCAGGACGTGGCGCATGCCGGGCGCCTGCCGTACCGGCTGGTCGAGCACGTCGACGCTGAAGGCCAGGCGGCCGGCGGCATGGTGGGCGTGGCGACGGTTGCCGGCGTCAAGTCGCCGGTGGAGATCAGCGCCGAGATCCTGGCCACGCTGCGCCAGCGTGCCGAAGACAGTTTCGACGCCGACATCGACGGCGCGGTGATCACCGTTCCCGCCTATTTCGACGATGCGCAGCGCCAGGCGACGAAGGATGCGGCGCGGCTCGCTGGCATCGAAGTGCTGCGCCTGATCAACGAACCCACCGCTGCCGCGATCGCCTACGGGCTCGACAACGGCAGCGAAGGCCTCTACGCCGTCTACGACCTGGGTGGCGGCACCTTCGACGTGTCGCTGCTGCGCCTGTCGCAGGGCGTGTTCGAGGTGGTGGCCACCGGCGGCGACGCTGCCTTGGGCGGCGACGACTACGACGCGGCCCTGGCCGAATGGGTGCTGGGCCGCCAGCGCGCCCGCGCCGATACCGCCGCCGACCGCGCCGCGCTGCGGCAGGCCGCCCGCGCCTGCAAGGAAGCGCTGTCGGATGCCGAGTCGGCGAATTTCTCGGTGTCGCTGTCGTCGGGCGAGCTGTCCTGTGATGTCTCCCGCATCGAATTCGACGCCGCCACCGCATCGCTCACCGCCCGCACCATGGACGCGGTGCGCCGCGTGCTGCGCGATGCGGAAGTGGCGCCCGACGAGGTGCAGGGCACGGTGATGGTGGGCGGTTCGACCCGCATGCCGCAGGTGCGTGCCGCGGTCGAGCGTCATTTCGGCCGCGCACCGTTGATCAATCTGGATCCCGATCAGGTGGTCGCGCTGGGCGCGGCGCGCCAGGCCGACCAGCTCATCGGCAACCACGGCGCGCAGGACCTGCTGCTGCTCGACGTGATTCCGCTGTCGCTCGGCCTGGAAACCATGGGCGGGCTGGTCGAGCGCATCGTCTCGCGCAACGAGACGATCCCGGTGGCCCGCGCGCAGGATTTCACCACCTACCAGGACGGCCAGACCGCCCTCGCGCTGCATGTGGTGCAGGGCGAACGCGACCTGGTCGCGGACTGCCGCAGCCTGGCGCGCTTCGAGCTGCGCGGCATCCCGCCGATGGCGGCGGGTGCGGCGCGCATCCGCGTCACCTTCACCATCGACGCCGACGGCCTGCTGAGCGTGGCGGCACGCGAGCAGACCAGCGGCGTCGAGTCGCGCATCGACGTCAAGCCCTCGTACGGCCTGAGCGACGACACCATCGCCCGCATGCTGCAGGAGAGTTTCGCCACCGCCGGGCAGGACATCCAGGCGCGCGCGCTGGCCCAGGCACGGGTCGATGCCGACCGCCTGGTGCTGGCCACCCGCAGCGCGCTGGCGGCCGATGGCGACCTGTTGTCGGCCCCGGACCGGGCCGCGGTCGACGGGTTGATCGCGGCGGTGGAGTCCGCACGGTCCGCTCCCGACGCCGCCACCGTCGAGGCCGCCACCCACGCCCTGGCGCACGGCACCGAAGCCTTCGCCGCCGAGCGCATGAACCGCGGCATTCGCCGGGCGCTGGCTGGCCGCAACGTCCAGAGCCTGTGATGCCGCAGCGCCGACCCCGATAAAAACCGCGACGCACCCCGTTCGCCCCACACCCCCACCATGCCTGTCATCAAGATCCTTCCCCATCCCGAGTACTGCCCCGCGGGCGCCGACATCACCGTGCCGGCCGGCACCTCGATCTGCGAAGCGCTGCTCGACAACCACATCGACATCGAGCACGCCTGCGACATGAGCTGTGCCTGCACCACCTGCCATGTGGTGGTGCGCCAGGGCCTGGCCTCGCTCAACGAGGCCGACGAAGCCGAGGAAGACCTGCTCGACCGCGCCTGGGGCCTGGAGCCGCAGTCGCGCCTGTCGTGCCAGGCGATCCTGGCGCAGCAGGACGTGACGATCGAGATTCCGAAGTACTCGATCAACCACGCCAAGGAAAACCACTGAAAGCGACGCCCGCATGAGCCGCCAGATCTTCTTCGACACCGAGACCACCGGCCTGTCCGCCGAGGGCGGAGACCGCATCATCGAAATCGGCGCGGTCGAGATGGTGGGCCGCAAGCTCACCGGCCGGAACCTGCATCTCTACCTGAACCCCGAGCGCGACAGCCACGAAGACGCGCTGAAGGTGCACGGCATCAGCAACGAGTTCCTGCGCGACAAGCCGAAGTTCGCCCAGATCGCCGACGAATTGCTGGCCTATCTGGCCGGCGGCGAACTCATCATCCACAACGCGGCCTTCGACGTCGGCTTCCTCAACAAGGAGCTCGAACTCATCGGCCGCCCGGGCATTCGCGGCGTCGTCGGCAGCGTGACCGACACCCTGGTCATGGCCAAGGAGATGTTCCCCGGCAAGCGCAATTCGCTCGATGCGCTGTGCGACCGGCTGGAGGTCGACAACTCCGGCCGCACGCTGCACGGCGCGCTGCTCGACGCGGAGCTGCTGGCCGACGTCTACATCAACATGACCCGCGGCCAGGACGCGCTGATCATCGACTCCGGCCCGTCGAACGACACCGGCGCCCTGGAAGTGGTGCGCCTGGACCTGCGCCAGTTCACCCTGCCGGTGCTGATGGCGACCGAGCAGGAGCAGGCCGCGCACGCCGCTGTGCTGGTGCAGCTCGACAAATCGGCGGGCGGCGCATCGGTGTGGCGGAAACTGGAAAATGCTGTGGCATAATGCGAGGCTCACGTGAAAACGTGACGGGTGATTAGCTCAGCGGTAGAGCACTGCCTTCACACGGCAGGGGTCGCAGGTTCAA
>JAKONS010000481.1 GCA_022701845.1 Burkholderiaceae bacterium | reverse complement strand
ACCTCGATGTCGGCCCGGTCGGCGTATTCGGCCACCACCGGCATGGCGAACTCGCGGATGTGCCGGTAGCTGAGGAAACACAGGCGGGGCAGGGCGCCGCGGCGGCGGGTGGGGAGGGCGGTCATGGAGCGTCGGGATGGTGGAACGCCCGATGTTGCACCGGCGTCGCATGCGACGCATCGGGTGAAACGCCCGGCCTCGTTTCGCAGGCGGATCAAGCACTTGCGCCGTATCGGGCGCCTGGCACAGGCCGTGCAACCGGTGTTGCGCAGATTCGCTCAGGAGACACACGACATGGCCTTGGAACACATCACCGTTCTCGACCTCACCCACATGCTGTCCGGCCCCTACGGCACGATGATGCTGGCCGACCTCGGCGCCCGCACCATCAAGGTCGAGCCGCCCGGCACCGGCGAAGGCACCCGCCGCCTGCTGGAGAAGGATCCGGACTATTCGCTCGACGGCATGGGCGCCTACTACCTCACGCTCAACCGCAACAAGGAGAGCGTCTGCATCGACCTGAAGAGCGATGCCGGCAAGGCGGTCTTCCTGGACCTGGTGCGCCAGGCCGACGTGGTGTTCGACAACTTCAGCGTGGGCGTGCCGGCGCGCCTGGGCATCGACTACGCGGCGCTGTCGGCGGTCAATCCGCGCATCATCACCTGCTCGGTCACCGGCTTCGGCATGACCGGCCCGCAGACCCAGCGGCCGGCCTTCGACCAGGTGGTGCAGGCGATGGGCGGGGGCATGTCGATCACCGGCTCGCCGCAGACCGGCCCGCTGCGCAGCGGCATCCCGATCGGCGACCTGGGCGGCGGCATCTTCGGCTGCATCGGCGTGCTGGCGGCGATCGCCGAGCGCGACCGCACCGGGGTCGGCCAGCATGTCGACATCTCGATGCTGGACGCGCAGATCTCGCTGCTGAACTACATGGCGACGATGCACCTGATGTCGGGCCACGTGCCGACCGGCATCGGCAATTCGCACTTCGTGCATGTGCCTTACAACAGCTTTCCCACCGCCGACGGCCATGTCATCGTGGCCTGCATCGGCGATGCCTTCTTCGAGCGCTTCGCCGCCTTCATCGACCTGCCCGAACTGAACGACCCGGCCTACCGGGCGCAGCCGGTGCGCTTCGCCGACAAGGAAAAGATCGACGCGCTGATCGGCGCCGAGATGCAGAAGCACCCCACCGAGTACTGGCTCGAGAAGCTGCGCGCCGCGCGCATTCCGTGCGGCCCGGTGAACAACTTCGCCCAGGCGCTGTCCGACCCGCAGGTGGTGGCGCGCGACATGGTGGTCGAGGTGCCGCTGGCCGACGGCCGGGCGGTGCGCATGCCGGGCAATCCGGTGAAGCTGTCGGGCACGCCGCCGCGCGCCTGGACCGCGCCGCCGGCGCTGGGCGCCCACACCCGCGAGGTGCTGCGCCAACTCGCCGGCTACGACGACGAACGCCTGGCCGCGCTCGGCGCCCAGGGCGCCATCGCCTGATCCCACCCACCGGAGCGAGAAGACACATGGAACCGATCCACATCACCGACGTATCGCCGCGCGACGGCCTGCAGAACCAGCAGGTGGCGGTGTCCACCGAGGCCAAGGCGACGCTGATCGACCTGCTGGTGGCCGCCGGCGTGACGAGCGTCGAGGCGACCAGTTTCGTGTCGCCGCGCGCGGTGCCGCAGATGGCCGACGCGGCCGAGGTGGTGGCGCTGGTCGCCGCCCGCCAGCCGGCCCTGCGCACCTCGGTGCTGGTGCCCAACCTGAAGGGCCTGGAGCGGGCGCACGCGGCCGGCGCGCGGGAGATCGCGGTGGTGCTGTCGGCCACAGAGACGATGAACCGCAAGAACATCAACATGGGCCTGGAGCAGGCCACCGAGGTCAGCGAGCAGACGCTGGCCGAGGCGCAGCGCCTGGGCCTGCGCACCCGCGCCTATGTGGCGGTGGCGTTCGACTGCCCGTTCGAGGGCGAGACGCCGCTGGACGCGGTGCTGCGGCTGTCGGCGCGCATGGTGCGGGCCGGGGCGGGCGAGCTCGTCATCGCCGACACCATCGGCTCGGCCTCGCCGGGCCAGGTGCGCGAGCGTTTCGGTGCGCTGCGCGAGGTGGTGCCGACGGAGCGGCTGGCGGCGCATTTCCACGACACCCGCGCCATGGGTGTGGCCAACGCCTGGGCCGCGCTGGAGGCCGGCGTGCGGCGCTTCGACGCCAGCGTCGGCGGCATCGGCGGCTGCCCGTTCGCGCCGGGTGCCGCCGGCAACCTGGCCACCGAGGACCTGGTGCTGATGGCCGAGCGCAGCGGCTTCTCCACCGGGCTGTCGCTCGACGGCCTGCTGGACGCGGTGGCCTATGCCGAGCAGCTGCTGGGCCGGCCGCTGGGCGGCCGCTCGGCCGGCTGGCTGCGGCTGCAGCGCGGCAAGCGCGAGGCCGCAGCGGCAGCGGCGGCGGCGACCCGCGCCGAGACCGCCTGAGCCGCCTCGATACCCGATCACCCGATCACCCGATCACCAGATACCGATACGAACAATCAGGAGACATGACATGAAGCGAATTTCTTCCCCCCCGGGCGCTGGCGGCGCCCGCCGTGCCGTGCTGGCCGGAGCCGCGCTGGCGCTGCTGTCCGCGGCCCTGCCCGCCGCCGCCCAGCAGGACTACCCGAACAAGCCGATCCGCCTGGTCGTGCCCTTCGCCCCCGGCGGCGTGACCGACACCGGCGCGCGGGTGGTGGCCGAGCAGCTCGGCAAGCGCCTGGGCCAGCAGGTGGTGGTGGACAACCGCCCCGGCGCCTCCGGCAACATCGGCACCCAGCTGGTGGCCACCTCGCCGCCCGACGGCTACACCCTGGCGCTGGGCTTCGACGGCACGATGGTGATCAACCCGCATGTCTTCGCCAGCGTGCCCTTCGACACGGTGCGCGACTTCGTGCCGGTCAGCAAGATCGGCGACGCGGTGCTGATCGTCATCGTCCATCCCTCGGTGCCGGTGAAGAACCTGCAGGAGCTGATCGCCTATTCCAAGTCGACCCCGGGCGGCCTGTCGTACGGCAGCGCCGGCACCGGCAGCACGCCGCACATCGGCGGCGAGCTGCTCAAGCAGCGCACCGGCGCCAACCTGGTCCACGTGCCCTACAAGGGCGGCGGCCAGGCGATGTCGGACCTGGTCGGCGGCACGCTGCCGATGCTCTACACCGCGGTGGCCGGCGCCTATCCCTTCGTCACCAAGGGCCAGGCGCGGGCCATCGCGGTGAGCAGCCGGCAGCGGCTGCCGTCGCTGCCCGACGTGCCCACCTTCGCCGAATCCGGCGTGCCGGGCTTCGAGCTGTCGTCCTGGATCGGCGTGTTCGCGCCCGCCAGGACGCCCAAGCCGGTGGTCGACCGGCTGCAGCAGGCGCTGCACGAGGTGGTGTTCATGCCGGCGGTGAAAGAGCGCCTGGCCGCACTCGGCATCGAGGCGGTGGGCAACACCACCGCCGAATTCGGCAAGCAGATCAAGGACGATCTGGAGCGCTACGAGAAGGTGGTGAAGGACTCGAAGATCCGGGTCGAGTGACCTTCACCGGGTGCGCGCGTCAGTCAGGCGGCGACGGAGGACGCCATCGCCGGGTAGTCGGTGTAGCCCTTCTCGCCTTCCGCATAGAAGGTGTCGCCGTTCCAGGCGTTCAGCTCGGCCTTGGCGGCGAAGCGCTCCACCAGGTCCGGGTTGGCGATGTAGAGCTTGCCGTAGGCCACCGCATCGGCTTCGCCGTCGGCCAGCAGGCGTTCGCCCTCGGCGCGGTCCAGGCCCTCGTTGGCGATGAACACGCCGCCGAAGGCCGCCTTGATCTGCGGGCCCAGGCGCGGCGAGGCCTGCGATTCGCGGGCGGCGATGAAGGCGATCTGGCGCTTGCCCAGCTCGCGCGCCACATAGGTGAAGGTGGCCGACAGGTTGGAGTCGCTCATGTCGTGGGTATCGGCCCGCGGTGCCAGGTGCATGCCCACCCGGTCGGCGCCCCACACCGAGATGGCGGCGTCGGTGGCTTCCAGCATCAGGCGGGCGCGGTTCTCCAGCGAACCGCCGTAGGCATCGGTGCGGTGGTTGGTGCCGTCCTGCAGGAACTGGTCGAGCAGGTAGCCGTTGGCGCCGTGCAGCTGCACGCCGTCGAAGCCGGCGCGCTTGGCGTTCTCGGCGCCCTTGCGGTAGGCCTCGACCACCTCGGCGATCTCGCTGAGCTCGAGCGCGCGCGGCACCACGTAGTCCTGCAGCGGCCGGATCAGGCTGACATGGCCCTTGGCGGCGATGGCGCTGGGGGCCACCGGTTTTTCGCCGTTGAGGTAGTCGGGGCTGGAGATGCGGCCCACGTGCCAGAGCTGCATCACGATGGTGCCGCCGGCCGCATGCACCGCCTCGGTGATCGGCTTCCAGCCTTCGACCTGCTCGTCCGACCAGATGCCGGGCGTGCTGGGGTAGCCCACGCCCATCGGCGTGACCGAGGTGGCCTCGGTGAGGATCATGCCGGCCGAGGCGCGCTGGCGGTAGTAGGTCTGCATCAGCGCGTTGGGCACGCGGCCCTCGCCGATGGCGCGGGTGCGGGTGAGCGGTGCCATGACGATGCGGTTGCGCAGGGACAGCGCGCCGGCGCGCAGCGGGGTGAACAGGGTGGTCATGCGAATCTTGGAGGTCGTAGAAGGAATGCCGGCCGACGGTGGTGCCGGGCGGCGGGCTGTGGACACTAACGGCCGCGCGCGACGGTTGCAGCCCTCTGGGTGAATACCCTTACCTGATCCGGCCCTGCGGCATCGCGCCCGCCGGCCTTTCGAGATTTCGCTTATGAACGACGCCCTCCCTCCTTGCCCTTGCGGCCGCCGCGATGCCCGCGCCCGGCGCGACACGCCGCTGGCCTATGCCGACTGCTGCGGCCGCTGGATCGACCATCCCGCCACCGCCTTCGCGCCCGACGCCGAGACGCTGATGCGCTCGCGCTACACCGCCTTCGTGCGCGAGGACGCCGGCTACCTGCTGGCCACCTGGCATGCGTCGCACCGCCCCGCCACGCTGTCGTTCGACGCCGGCACCCGCTGGCTCGGGCTGGAGGTGAAATCGCACCGCGCCACCGATGCCGACCACGCGGTGGTGGCCTTCGTCGCCCGCCAGCGCGATGCCGGCGGCCGGGCGCACCGGCTGGCGGAAACCAGCCGCTTCGTGCGCGAGGGCGGGCGCTGGTTCTACCTGGACGGCGACATCGGCTGAGGCGTCCGCTGCGCCCGGCGCGCCGTCACAGATAGGTCGGCCGCCGCCCGTAGAGCACGTCGGCCGAGACGGCCACCCGCACCAGCCGGTCCGGCACGGTCTTCTGGATCGCGTACTGCGGCAGCGCGCTGTCGCGCCGCAGCGGCTGCATCAGCGCCTCGCCGGCGCGGTTGATCACCACCGCCACCTTGGGCGTGCGGGCGGTCTCGCCCACATGGGTCACCACCGCGGTCTCGCCGCTGGCCAGCAGCACGAAGCAGCCGGGCGGGTAGATGCCCAGCTCCTTGATCAGGGTGCCGGCGAAGCGGTCGTTGCGGCTCTGCAGGAACAGCTCGCGCGCGGCCTGGTGCGCCGGCAGCGGGCCGCGGCCGGTGCGCGGGCTGTGCTTGGCGGTGAAGATGTCGACCAGCCGCAGCAGCTGCGACATCTCGGTCGGCGCGTCCAGGTTGCGCGGGTAGCCGCCGCCGCCGGCCACCTCGTGGTGCTGCTCGACCGCACTCAGCCATTCGACATCCTGCAGACCGGCCGCGCGCAGCACCCGGGCGCTGGCCAGCGGATGCTCCTCGATCAGCTGGCGCTCGGCATCGGTGGGCGGCAGCCCGTCGGCCGCCAGCCGTCCCTGCAGGTCGAGGATCGAGATGTTCATCGTCAGCGCCGCGCCCACCAGGCTCACGCTGCGGGTGCCGCTCCAGCCGATGCGGTGCGCCAGAAGGCCGCACAGCGCCGCGCAGTGCAGCGCGTGCGCCACGCCGTAGTTGTGCAGCCGGCTGTGGTCGTGCCGCAGGATCAGGTAGATGAGCTCGTCGGCATGGTCCTGCGCGGTCGACACCACGCTGGCCAGCGTCTGCCGCAGCCGCGCCAGGAACAGGCCGTCGCCGGGTGCCGCGCGCAGCAGCCCGCCGATGCGCGCCTCCAGCGTCAGCCAGCGGTTCGGCAGGGTGTCTTCATGGTCGTCGTGCGCATCGTCGAAGACGCTGCGCTGGCCGGGCAGGGCGATGTCGACGAAGGCAGCGCGCGCCTGCAGCGCATCGGCCATGAAACTGTCGCGCACCACCTGGCCGCGTGCCAGCAGGAGGGCGCCGCTGGCGGTACGCACATCCCACGGCAAGGCCGCGCCGGCGACCACCGATTGGCGCACCTCGTCGAAGGGAATCAGCTGCATCGAAGCATCCAGGCGTGCCGGCATCGCGGCAGGCGAAGTGGTGGAACGGAAGGAAGAAAACGGTGAGGGACCAGCGCGGCGCCGCCACGCGATCGCTCCGGATGGTAGGGGCTCACCCCCGGGTGATAAACCGCCAACTGCACCGGAATCGCCGGCCATTTCCGGGCTTCCGCGCGCGGAGGGGAAAATCGGGCCATGCCCATCGACACCCCCGCCACCTCCTCTCGCGTGCCTCCCACGCCCGCCTTGCCCTTCGACGCCGTTCTGTTCGACTGCGACGGCGTGCTGGTCGATTCCGAGCCGATCACCAACGGCGTGCTGCGCGACATGCTGCAGGAGCGCGGCTGGAACATCAGCACCGAGGAATGCCTGCGCCTGTTCATCGGCAAGGCGGTACGCGACGAGTCCGCGCTGATCGAAGCCCGCACCGGCATGCCGCTCTCCGACGCCTGGTTCGCCGATTTCTGGGCCCGCCGCAACGCCCGCCTGGAGCGTGAACTGCTGCCGATCCCCGGCGCGCCCGAGGCGGTGCGCGCCCTGCACGCGGCCTACGGCGGCCGCATCGCCTGCGCCTCCGGCGCCGACCGCGGCAAGATCGAACTGCAGCTGCGCAAGGTCGGCCTGCTCGACTGCTTCGCCGGCCGTTTTTTCAGCGGCCACGACATGCCGCGCAGCAAGCCGTATCCGGACGTCTACCTGCACGCCGCCGCCGCGCTGGGCGTGGATCCGAAGCGTTGCGCGGTGGTGGAGGACACGGTCACCGGCGCTACCGCCGGCGTGGCGGCCGGTGCCACCGTCTTCGGCTACCACCCCGGCGGGCCGGGGCACAGCGGCACGGCGGAGCTGCTGGCGGTGGGCGTCAGCCGGGTGGCCGGGAGCATGGAGGAGCTGGTGGGATGGCTGACGCTGCGGGGTTGAGGGCCCGGCCGTAACGCCTTCAGATGCTTATTGCGTCTGCGCGCATTATGCGCAGTGAGTTTCATTATTCCAATATGAACAAATCTGCGTGGCTGCTATCTTGCTGCCATTTTATTAACTGGCAAGTCGAGATATGGCCGACAAATTCCCGTATTGGGAGTCGAATAGATTTTTAGGCGCTTTCGTCTGGATGGA
The DNA here is from genome assembly GCA_022701845.1 of Burkholderiaceae bacterium. Next base: position 28 of record JAKONS010000481.1, on the reverse strand, counting down.
CGGAACGAAGGGGGCTGAAATATGTCCT
>JAKONS010000443.1 GCA_022701845.1 Burkholderiaceae bacterium | reverse complement strand
GTGTTCAGCTCGCTGCGGGTGCGACACACGCCGGCGGCGCACGGCACCGCCGGCTGAACCGACGCCGGCGGCATGCGCCGACGTCGGGTTTTCCCGCGGTTGTCACACAGAATCGTTCCAATCCCCTTCGGCGGCCCGACCGGTCGCCCACCCGCCGCCAGGCCCCGGTTCCGCTACCGCTGCCGGCCGTGCAACCTAGCCAATCGCCTTCATGAAAAACACCCTTCTCGCCACTGCCGCGATGGCCGCCTTCACCGCTGCCGGCGGTGCCTGTGCCCAATCCAGCGTCACCCTGTTCGGCGTGCTCGACGCCGCCGTCACCCGCATCGGCACCGGTGGCGGCCATGTCGCCGGGCTGGCCACCGGCGACCTGAGCAGCAGCCGGCTGGGCTTTCGCGGCACCGAGGACCTCGGCGGCGGCCTGTCGGCCGGCTTCTGGCTGGAAGGCGGCCTCACGCCCGACAACGGCGGCGGCACCGGTGCCGGCACCAGCCTCGGCTTCGAGCGCCGCTCCACCGTAAGCCTGGTCTCGAAAAGCCTCGGCGAGATCCGCATGGGCCGCGACAAGACCACCTCCTACCTGAACATCGAAAGCTTCGACCCGTTCAACGACATCGGCGTCGGCGGCGTCGGCGGCACCAACCTGATCGGCAGCGCCACCACCGCGGTCGGCACGCCCGAGGGCAGCGCGCCCAAGCGGGTGAGCAACAGCGTCTCCTACCTGCTGCCGGCCACGCTGGGCGGCTTCTACGGGCAGGTGCAGTACGCCTTCGGCGAAACCGCGTCGTCGGTGCCCAACGATGCGCTGCGCAACGCCTACGGCCTGCGCGGCGGCTACAAGGCCGGGCCCTGGAACCTGGGCGTCGGCCACGGCCGCATCACCGGCGGCACCGCGGCGGCCGAATCGACCTTCAAGAGCACCACCGCCGGCGTCTCCTACGACTTCGGCGTCGTCAAGCCGATGGTCCAGTACGTCGGCGAACGCGGCATCAACCGCAGGCTGGAACTCTTCGAGGTGGGCGCCACCGCCCCGGTCGGCGCCGGCGAACTGCGCATTGCGCTCAGCACCATCCGCCGCAAGGACATCGCCGACGCCGACTCGCAGAAGCTGGCCGTCGGCTACGGCTACGACCTGTCGAAACGCACCCAGCTGTATGTCACCGTCGCCCGCGTCAGCAACGACGGCGCAGCCAACCGCGGTCTCGCGGTGTCGTCGAATTCGCTGGCCGCACCGACGATCGGCAACGGACAGAACGTGACCGGCTACGCGGTCGGCATGCGCCACAGCTTCTGACGGCGCGCCCCGGCGCCGTGCGGAGCGGGTCGGGTCAGGCCGTCAGGGAATCTGCCAGCGCTCGCCGGTGGTCGGCAGCTGCAGGGTGCGCTCGGGAATCTCCCAGATGACCAGCTTCGGCGCGGTCTGCCGGAAGGCGTCGCTGGCGAAATACGCGCCGGCCGAGCCCCAGAAATCGCCGCCGTCCTTGGCGAAGCTCGCCACCGGTGTCTGCAGGTCGGCGGCCAGGTAGTCGGCGAAATGCGAGGTGCGGGAGAACGAGGTGCCGAGCAAGGCCACCTGCGGCAGCGCGGTGTCGCCGAAGAGCTCGTCCTCGGCCGATGCGGCTGTTGCGCCGGTCGCGCCGCCCGCGCTGCTGCCGGCGCGTTTGGTGAAGACATGCTCGGCGGTGGTTTCCGGCGCCGGCTGCAGTTCCAGCGGCAGGCCGTCGATGCCGGCCAGCCGCACCAGGTCGCCCGGGCGCCGGGCGGGCGCGCGGCTGCGGTCGATGGCGTAGTCCTGGTGCGGCGCCAGTTCGATCCCCTGCCGGCGCACCGCGGCCGCCACCGCGGCGGCGGCGGCCGCGGCGCCGTTCTGGGTCCAGTGCGAATCGGTGCGCAGGAACGGGTCTTCGCCGCGCTCCAGCAGGCCGCGCAGGGCCGCGCTGGTGTCGACCATCGGCACCCCGCCGGCGCCGAGCCGGCCGGCCCACACCCGCAGCCGGTTGTCGATGGCGGCGGATCGTTCCAGGCCGCACAGGCGCGCGTTCTCGATGCGGCTCTTGTCGGGCACCAGCGCCACCAGCAGGCGGATGCCGCGCTGCCGCAGGTCCTCGTGGATCGCCACCACCGCCTGGGCCCGCTCGCGCAGATGGCGGTCGGCGTCGGGCTGCGGCGTGATCTCGGTCGCCAGGAACAGCCAGCCGGGGCAGCCCTGGCGCACCTGCGGCCCCAGGTCGCCGGTGGCCAGCCAGCTCGCCTGGCGCTCGGTGGTGGCCGCGGCGCGGGCCATCGGCGCATCGGCCAGGGCGCCGGCCATGTCGCGCATGCTGGCGCCGTCGAGAAACGCGGTGCGGCCGAGCGGGTGCGGCAGCAGATCGAGCCGCTCGGTGGCCACCGCTGCCAATGTGCTCACCAGGCCGGCGGCCAGGAACAGCAGCAGCACGATGCCGGCGCCGCGTGCGCCCAGGCTGTGCGGACGGGGCGCCTCGACCGGCGGCGCGGCGTGGGCGGAAGACGGTGCGGTCATGGAAATAGTCCTCCGCCGGTCAGAACTGGAAATACAGGAAGGGCGACGCGCCGCGGCTGGCGATCAGCGCGAACGACAGCAGAAACGCCGGCACCGGCCACAGTCCGCCCAGCGCCGCCAGCCGCGGCCCGGCGCGCTGCGCCAGCCGCGGCGCCACCGCCGGCCACACCACGCACAGCACCCCCAGCACGAACGCCAGCAGATGCGAGCGGCGCAGCCCGGCGGTGAGCGCGTCGCCGAAGCCCCAGCCGCCGTGCAGGCCGAACTGGCCGGCCAGCATGCGCAATGCGCCGTCGAAATCGTGCGCCCGGAACAGCGTCCAGGCGAGCATCACGAACAGCAGCGTGGCGACGCGGGCCGGCAGCACCGGCATGCGGTGCCCGGCCTGGGTGTAGGCCCGCGCGCAGCACAGCGCCAGGCCGTGGACGATGCCCCACAGCAGGTAGTTCCAGCTGTCGCCGCCGTGCCACAACCCGGCGATCGCCATCGTCAGCAGCAGGTTCACATAGGTGCGCACCGGCCCGGCGCGGTTGCCGCCCAGCGGGATATAGAGGTAGTCGCGGATCCAGCTCGACAGCGACAGGTGCCAGCGCCGCCAGAAATCCTGGATGCTGCGCGCCAGGTACGGATGGTTGAAGTTTTCCGGAAAGTGGAAACCCAGCATCAGCGCGATACCGATCGCCATCGCGCTGTAGCCGGCGAAGTCGAAGAACAGCTGCAGGGTGTAGGCGGCGCAGCCGATCCAGGCGTCGGCGAAGCCGGGCCGCGTCTGCGAGAAGGCGAGCTCGGCCACCGGCGCCAGCGTGTCGGCGATCAGCACCTTCATGCTCATGCCCACCATGAAGCGCCGGGCGCCGGCGCCGAAGCCGTCCCAGCCGAAACGCCGGTTGCCGATCTCTTTTTTGACCCAGTCGTAGCGAATGATCGGCCCGGCGATCAGCTGGCCGAACATCGCCTTGTAGGCCGCGAAAGCCACGAAGCTGCGCTGCGCCACGACGGTGCCGCGGTAGACGTCGACCACATAGGAGATCGCCTGCAGCACGATGAACGACAGCCCCACCGGCAGCACCACCTTCTGCCACGCGATCGGCATCGCACCGGCATGGCCGAGCGCGGTGTTGAGCGTCTCGACCACGATGTTGGCGTATTTGAACCAGGCCAGCAGCCCCGCCAGCACCACGATCAGCGCGACGAGTTCCATGCGCCGCGAACGCCCCGGCGCCGCCGCCTGCAGCACCAGCCCGCCGGCCCAGGTGAGCGCGGTGATCGCGATCAGCATCAGCAGATAGGGCGGGCTCGACCAGCCGTAGAAGATCCAGCTGCCGATGAGCAGCGTGCCGTTGCGCAGATCCTGGGGCGTGAGCGCGTAGGCGATCAGGAACAGCGGGAAGAACAGCAGCAGGAACTCGAGCGAGGCGAAAACCATGGTCGGGAAGCGCTTGGGGCCGAGGCCTGAGGAGGGGTGGAGCAGTACGGTCGTGTGACGAATTGACACATCGACGTGGGTTCGGCGGATGGTAGCAGTCGAGACGGTGAGGCGGATGCGGTAATGAGCGTGGCGGGGCCGTCAAAAAATGATGACCCGTGTTTTGCTCGATTTTGTGCATTCCGTGGCAGGAATGCTCCTTTATTTGCACTGCGAAACTGAGCTTCGAGCGTATGTTTGCTGACGCTGAATCCCGGCACTATCGAAACGCCGTGCGTCGCGCATATTGCCGGGCGCGGCTGTGCTGAATATGGATGGATCGTGTTGATGTGTCTTATCTACGGCGACGGGCCGAAGACGCAAAATTCAGTCGTTATTTTCCCCAGTCTCGGCAGTTGAAACGGTGAATCGGCCCTTTAGCCTTGAATTCCTCGCAGCGCTCCAACGCGAAATTCGATCCGTTTTTTTCCAGGCGATAACGGCCCATCTTGCCGGCGGTATCGCCTATCGGGGGTATGTTCACATCGACTATCCATTCGCCTCGCACCCGGTGTAAATCGACTGAACTTGCTGAAAATTCTCCTTTCAGGCAAACCGACGCGTCATTTTTTGAAGCAGGCTCCAGCTGTAGTTAACACTCGGCGTTCTATCAATAATCCAAATCCATCCTTTTTCTTGTATTTGTTGAACATCTGCATCGTCTAAAGTACCTTCTGGCGGAAATTTCGTTCACGAAATTCTGCGATAGATGAAAAACATTGACCCAAGATCGGATAATCCACCGCCATCGACCCGGTAGCAAGAAAGGAAGCCAGTAAAATTGTCATGCGATTTATTTTTCTCATTTGGTCGTATGGTTCCGTATTTTTGGCTTACCAACAATCCGGCTTCGATATCGGTGCGCAGGGGTGAACCGTTAGTCAAGAAATCTAATAGTCTTGATCACATTAATAGCTCTGAATGGAATTTCATTGCCCTCTACTCCCACATCAGCACGCCCCTCGAGGATTTTTCGCTCGTGACCGAGGCAGAAATACACGGTGCGCGCTCGAGGTTCATCTGTTGCGTTTCTACTTATGTTGTAAACGACCGACTTGTACACCGGATGAACGCTTTTATAAAATACCAAATTAATGAAAGGCAAAATTGGCGCGCCCTCGGTCAAGAAATCACGTAGCCATACATTGCGGCAATAATCCTTTTCCCTGGTCTCCATGCACCGAAACTCCATCATCAGTTGATTTTTTTTTGGTACATAATCTTCATAAAATTTAAAATATTCCGACGAACTATCGGTATATGGACTTCCTGCAAGAGTAGAAGTCAATTCAAATGCACAACGGGCCCCTTTCAATAGGTACTTTTGGGTTTTTGTTTGCGTCTGATTCGTTGGACGCTGTTCAGATGCAACGGCAGACAGAGTGACCAAAGCAATGCAGCACATGCAAATGAATTTCGAAAGACTCATTTGGTTTTCTTCGTAGCATAGGGATGTGGGTAAAGCGAGTTCGTATTGTCATCTTGCGGAAACATAGCAGTATCCATGACTACGGCTTGTGCAAGGGCATATGCACAGTATCTGCTCACTAAACCATTAAGTTTCGGATTGGAATCATTCATCGCTCCTGGAAGGTTGATTGCGCAGGCAACCTTCCGAAAAACTGAATTTTCATAAATGACTATATAACGACCTTTTGACAGCTGGCTTTCGACATCCAGTAAAATCATTTTTCTAACGTTCACGCCATCAACATCAGCAATCGCGTTCGTGCGCATCCATGACCAGTACGCGCCAGCACTGGCGCTTGCATCGTGGGAGTTTTTGGACAATTCACTCGCCCGTAACAGAAGCTGCGATGTGCTTTCTGCTTCGAAAGCGAATCCTCGGAATAAGAAATATTTTTCATAGTTGCTTGGGCTGCTGAACTTTCCGTCGGGATTCGTTAATTGCAAAAATCCTCTTCCATACCACGGCGCATAGTGCTTATTCGGACCTCCAGCCTCGTTGAAGTTTGCCCACCAGCCTGTTTCCTGTATTGAATTACCCACAAATGCTGCAATGCGTTTAGGAGTGCATATTCCATGCTTTCTCATCGCTGTATTCAATTCAACGTTACTGTTTGCGATCAGACTTCCTGCGGTTGGCTCGGTACGTTCATATAAAAAGGGTCCTGATAATCCGGCACCCTTGCCACGCACGACTTGCTCCGGGACAAATTGCATAAGCTCTGCGCGGCTCAACCACGAACACTTCTTCATCGTCTCGATGAAGGTGCGCGGATGGAAGCGCCACATCGCGTT
>JAKONS010000427.1 GCA_022701845.1 Burkholderiaceae bacterium | reverse complement strand
GCGGCGAATGCGGGCGTGCCCGCGAAAACGATCCTCATGCCGGCCGACTCAGCGGTCGACCCGGTCGCGCGCGGTGAACTCGTCGGTGTAGAGGATGCGCTGCACCACGCCGGCCGGGTCGATGTGGATATGCACCAGCCGGGGGTTGTTCAGGTCGTTGAAACGGTAGGTCCAGATGTTGCCGTTGAAGCTGTACACCCGCTCGACCAGGCCGGGCCGGCCGAGCATCAGCAGCACGTCGTCGGTGGTCGACCGGCCCATCACCAAGCGCTCGAAGTTGCCGTAGCGCAGGCCGTCGTCGACACCCAGCAGCCGGCCGGAAGCATCGAAATCGGCGTTCCAGACATGCTGGCCGGCCGGCGCCTGGGAATACTGCAGCCGCTGGCCGCCGCCCGGCAGCGGGTACTGCGCGGTGGGCTGGCCGAGCGAGGCGACGGTCGATGCCGGCGTACTGTCGGCCGGCAGGCGCGACGGAAAGGCGCAGCCGGCGAGCGCGGTGGCGGCCGCCAGCCCCAGTGCGGCGATGCCGCGGCGCAGCGCGGCGGAACCGGAAAACACCGTGCTCTTCGCCGTCGTGTTGCCTGTCTCTGTCGTTATCGTTGTCGTCGCGGTGGTCATGACCGTGCTTCCTTCTGCTGCTTCAGCAGCTTCGTCTTGATGCGGTTGCGCTTGAGCGGCGACAGGTACTCGACGAACACCTTGCCCAGCAGGTGGTCGAGCTCGTGCTGCACGCAGATCGCCAGCATGCCCTCGGCCTCCAGCGTGAACGGCTCGCCGGCCAGGTCCTGCGCCTGCAGGCGGATCGCGGTGGCGCGCTCCACGCCGTCGTAGATGCCGGGCACCGAGAGGCAGCCTTCCTCGCCCAGCACACGCTCTGGGCCATACCAGGTGATCTCGGGGTTCACCAGCACCAGCGGCCGGTCGCGCTCTTCGGAGATGTCGATCACCACCAGCCGCTCGTGCACGTCGACCTGGGTGGCCGCCAGGCCGATGCCGTTGGCGTCGTACATGGTCTCGAGCATGTCGGCCACCAGCGCCTTGATGCGGTCGTCCACCGCCTGGACCGGCCGCGCGACGGTGTGCAGGCGGGCGTCCGGAAAGCTGAGGATGGGGAGCAGGGCCATGGTGCTGAAAGGAGAAAAGGGACGGTCGGGAGGAGACGGAAAGTCGCGGAAAGCCGCGCGCGGGCGATGCGGGAGGCGGACCGCGCGGCGGTGGGCGCTGGCAGGCGGCGGTGCGCGAACGACGAGCGGACGAACTGTCGCTATTTTCGCCAAAAACGGAGTGGCTCCTGACCGGGCGCGCCAATAAACGTTGTCGGCGGAAGGCCAAACCGTAGAGAATCGGCCCGAGCTTTTGTAACCGAACCGCGCGGTCCGGCCGGCCTGCGCAGGCGCCGGCCGCCTGCGCCCCCGAGGGAGCGTTTTCCGATGCGATCGAGTTTTCCGCGCCTGCCCCGGCATGCCGGCGTGGCCGCCATGACCTTCAGCGCCCTGTGCGGCCTGACCGGTCCGGCGAACGCCCAGTCCGGCCCCGCCGCCTACCCGGTCACCCCCACCCAGCGCGCGGTGGCCCAGGCCACCGCCGAAACCGGCGTGCCCGAGTCCGAGCTGACGCCCAACGCCCCCGACATCTACACCGTCAAGCGCGGCGACACGCTGTGGGCCATCTCCGGCCTCTACCTGCGCCAGCCGTGGCGCTGGCCCGAGCTGTGGGGCATGAACCTCGACCAGATCCGCAACCCGCACCTGATCTACCCCGGCCAGCAGCTCTACCTGGAGCGCAGCGGCGGACGCGCCCGCCTGAGCACCAGCCGCCCCGGTTCGAACGCCGGCGGGCAGGTGCGCATCGAGCCGCGCACCCGCTACGACCGCATCGGCGAGAACCCGCTGCCGGCCCTGCGCCCCGCGGCCATCGAGCCCTTCCTGGCCGAGCCGCTGGTGATCGACGCGCCCACGCTCGGCGCCGCGCCGCGCTTCGTCGGCACCCAGGAAGACCGGGTGATGCTGGCGCGCGGCGACCGCGCCTATGTGCGCGGCGCGCCCGGCCAGCCGGTCACCTTCGACCCGACGCCCGGCGCGCAACGCGGCTACCGGGTGTTCCGCGACGCCATTGCCCTGAAGGACCCGAGCACCGGCGAGATCCTCGGCTACGAGGCGCAGTACCTCGGCCGCGCCAACATGGTCCGCGGCGAATCGGTGGAAACCACCCTGCGCGACGGCAAGCAGCTGCAGGACATCATCCCGGCCACCTTCGACATCACCGTCACCAAGGAAGAGATCCGCATCGGCGACCGCCTGCTGCCGGAGCCGCCCACCGCCACCACGCTCTACACGCCGCGCGCACCCGGCGTGCCGGTGAGCAACGCGCGGGTGGTGTCCATCTACGGCAGCTCGGTGCTCGACGCCGCGCAGAACCAGGTGGTGGCCATCAACAAGGGCACCCGCGATGGCTTCGAGCCCGGCTTCGTGATGGCGATCCTGTCGGAAGGCGACCGCATCCTCGACCGCACCGATCCCGAGCGCACCCGCATCAAGCTGCCCGACGAGCGCAACGGGCTGCTGATGGTGTTCCGCACCTTCGACCGCGTCTCCTACGGGCTGATCCTGCAGATCCGCACCGGGGTCAAGGTGGGCGACCGGCTGGTCTCGCCCGAGTGAGCCGCCGCTCCCCACGCTGAAAGCCGCGCTGCGATGGATCGCGAAGAACTCGCCGCCTGGCTGCGCCTGTGCGCCACCGAGGGCATCGGCAACGAGCACGCGCGCCGGCTGCTGGCCGCCTTCGCCCGGCCGGAGGCGGTGTTCGGCGCCACCACCGCAGCCCGGGCGCAGGTGGTCGGCCCCGACCGCGCCGCGGCGCTCGACACCCCGCCCGCGGGCTTCGACGCCCACCTGGCCACCACGCTGGCCTGGCTGGCCGAGCGCGACGCCAGCGGCGCCGACCGCCGCATCCTGACCCTGGGCGACGCCGGCTACCCGGCCGGGCTGCTGGCGATGGACGACCCGCCGCTGCTGCTCTATCTGATGGGCCGCCCGCTGCCCGCCGACATGGGCGCCGCCATCGCCATCGTCGGCACCCGCAATCCGACGCCGCAGGGCGCGCTCGACGCGCGCGCCTTCGCCCGGCATTTCGTCGACAGCGGGCTGTGCGTGGTGTCGGGCATGGCCCAGGGCATCGACGGCGCGGCGCACGAGGGCGCGCTGGAGGGCCGCTACGACGCCAGCCGCTGCGCCACCGTCGCCTTCGTCGGCACCGGGCTCGACCGGGTGTATCCGCGCCAGCACCGGGCGCTGGCCCACCGCATCGCCGCCGGCGGCTGCCTGGTCAGCGAATACGCGCTGGGCACGCCGCCGATCCCCGCCAACTTCCCGCGCCGCAACCGGCTCATCGCAGGCTTGTCGCAGGGCACGCTGGTGGTCGAGGCGGCGCAGCCGTCGGGCTCGCTGATCACCGCGCGGCTGGCCTCGGAGCAGGGCAAGGAGGTGTTCGCGATTCCCGGCTCGATCCACGCGCCGCAGTCGCGCGGCTGCCATGCGCTGATCCGCCAGGGCGCCAAGCTGGTCGAGTCGGCGCAGGACGTGCTCGAAGAGCTGCGCCTGCCCGCCGCACCGGCCATCGGCGCCGCCGCCGAGCCGGCGCCCGATTCGCTGCTCGACGCGATGGGCCATGCGCCGGTCGGCATCGACGCCCTGGTGGCGCGCACCGGCATGCCGGCCTGCGACATCCAGGTGCGGCTGCTCGAGCTCGAGCTCGACGGGCAGGTGGGCCGCCTCACCGGCGGCCTGGTGCAGCGCCTGGCCACCACCTAGCAGGCCGGCCGGCGGGCGGGCCTCACCCGGACCGGCCCGCCGTGCGCGCCTGCTCGCCGGCCACCATGCGGTGCGCCAGCGTTTCGTACAGCGGCGGCGCCATCAGCCGCGACAGCAGGCTGGCGACCAGCGCGGCGGCCATCAGGCTCAGCACCATCGCATGGCCGTCGACCATCTCCATCACGATGATGAACGACGTCAGCGGCGCCTGCGTCACCGCCGCCAGGAAGGCCGCCATGCCGATGGCGATCAGCGCGGGCGCCAGCTCGGCATTGCCGGCCAGCAGCGCCACGTCGTGGCCCACGCCGGCGCCGATCGAAAGCGAGGGCGCGAAAATGCCGCCCGGCACGCCGCTCCAGGCGGTGAGCCAGGTGGCGACGAATTTCAGCAGCACATAGAAGGTGGGCACCTCGGCATGGCCGGCCAGCATCTGCTTGACCGCGTCCGAGCCGGCGCCGAAGGTGGCCCCGCCCGACACCAGCCCGGTGACCGCCACCGCCAGCCCGCAGCCGGCCGCGAAGCGCACCGGGTAGGCCGCGCGCAGCTGGCCCAGCCGGCCGCCGCCGCCGGTGAGCGACATCGCCAGCACCTTGGCGAAGAGCCCGCCCAGCAGGCCCGCGGCCAGCGCCGCCAGCACGCCGGGCGCCAGCGCGGCCCAGTGCAGCGGCGGCACCCGGATCACGCCGAAATAGCTCAGGTTGCCGAACGCCGACACCCCCATCAGGCCGGCCAGCACGATCGCCGTCACCACCAGGCCGCTGCTGCGCGATTCGAGCTTGCGCGACAGCTCCTCGATGGCGAAGACGATGCCGGCCAGGGGCGCGTTGAAGGCCGCCGCGATGCCGGCCGCGCCGCCGGCCACCAGCAGCGCATGCACCGGAATCCGGCCCCGGCCCAGCCAGCGCCGGGCATGCACCATGACGCCGGCGGCCACCTGCACCGACGGCCCCTCGCGCCCCACCGACAGGCCGGCCAGCAGGCCCGCCGACGACAGCAGCACCTTGGCCGCCGACATGCGCAGCGAGACGAAGCGCGACCGGCTCTGCGCCGGCATGTCGGCGTCGAGCGCGGCGATCACCTGCGGAATGCCGGAGCCGGCCGCGCCGGGCGCGAAGCGGCGGGTCGCCCAGACGATGGCCGCGGCGCACGCCGGTGTCCAGACCAGCAGGGTCCAGCGGTTGAATTCGTGCAGCCGGCCGAAGCATTCGAAGGCGAAGTCGGCCAGCAGGGTGAAGCCGACCACCGCCAGCCCCGCCGCCGCGGCATAGGCCAGCACCACCGCGCGTTCCAGCCAGGTGCGGCCGTCGGCGAACTCGCGGCGCAGGTTCTGCAGCAGTCCGGGCTCGGGGGCGTCCGGCGACTGCGGCGCATCGGGCGAAGGGGGTGGGGAAGGTGGCGCCATCGTCGCCGCGGATTGTGTCACCGCGGGGCTGCGGGGCGGGGCATTCCGGCGGCCCGGCGGTCGTCTCCGCAGGGGCCTCTTGCGGCACAATGCGGCCCTCCCGCGCGGGCCGGCGCTGCCGCACATTCGCCGCCCCGCTCTCTCTACCGCACACCCTCCACAGGCACACGAACACCATGGCATCCGTCAACAAAGTCATCGTCGTCGGCAATCTCGGCCGCGATCCCGAGATGCGCTCCTTCCCGAGCGGCGACCAGGTGGCCAACGTGACCATCGCCACCACCGACCGCTGGCGCGACAAAACCAGCGGCGAAATGCGCGAAGCCACCGAATGGCACCGCATCGTCTTCAACGGCAAGCTCGCCGAGATCGCCGGCCAGTACCTGCGCAAGGGCTCGCAGGTGTATGTCGAAGGCTCGCTGCGCACCCGCAAGTGGACCGGCCAGGACGGCGTCGAAAAACAGACCACCGAGATCCGCGCCGACCAGATGCAGATGCTCGGCAGCCGCCAGGGCTCCGGCGCACCGCAGGGCGGTGGCGGCGGCGGTGGTGGTGGTGGTGGTGGCGGCAACGAGAGCTACGACGACGGCGGCTACGACTCCGCGCCGCCGGCCGCACCGCCCCGTCGCGCGGCACCGGCCGCGGCACCGCGTCCGCCGGCAGCCGCCCCGCAACGCCCGCCGGCACCGCCGGCCGGCCGCGCGCCGTCGGGCTTCGACGACATGGACGACGACATCCCGTTCTGATCGCGTGTTCACTTCGTCGCGAGAAAACAGCGGCGAGTGTTACTAAATACGTACTTTCCCGCCGCAAAAGTGCATTCTTGTGCGTTAGAAACCACCTGTTTGATGTATCTTTTGTGCCTGATTTAAGACGCGCACTTCGCCTACACCACCCGGAACGCCCATTCTGCTAGCGCTTCCGACGCCCTGGAGCGAACCGTGTCTTGTCCGGAAAACGGTGGGAGTCCAGGGTTTTGAAGACCGATCAATCGCATATCCGGCGCATCAGGCGCCATGTCTCGCGCCCCGCGGCGGCCATCACCGCGGCGCTGGTCGCCCACGCCGCGCAGGCGCAGTTCGTTCCCCCGCCCACCGACCGCATGGGCAGCGGCAAGCTGCTGCTGACCGGCGGCGTGTCGCAGGTCGAAGGCGCGGCCGGCGGCGGGCTGGTGCCCTGGGCAGTGATCGGCGGCTACGACACCGGCGGCCAGTGGAGCGCCAACGTGCACGCCACCCGGGTGCGCACCCAGGATTTCAACCTCGACACCTACGGCGTCACCGTCGGCATCGACGACCGGCTCGAGCTCACCCTGGCCAAGCAGATCTTCGACACCCGCGCCGCCGGCGCCACGCTGGGCCTCGGCCAGGACTTCAAGTTCGAGCAGGACGTCTTCGGCGCCAAGGTGCGCCTGCTGGGCGACGCGGTGCTGGATGCCGACACCTGGATGCCGCAGGTGTCGGTGGGCGTGCAGTTCAAGCAGAACCACCAGGGCGCGGTGGTGCGCGCGGTGGGCGCGAACCAGGACTCCGGCACCGACTTCTATGTCAGCGCCACCAAGCTGTTCCTGGCGCAGAGCGTGCTGGTCAACGGCACCCTGCGCATGACCAAGGCCAACCAGTTCGGCCTGCTGGGGTTCGGCGGACCGAACGCCGACCGCTACAAGCCCCAGGCCGAGCTGTCGGCCGCCTACCTGTTCCGCAAGGACCTGGCCGCCGGCGCGGAATTCCGCACCAAGCCGAACAACCTGGCCTTCGCCCGCGAGCAGAGCGCCAAGGACGTGTTCGTGGCCTGGGCGCCCAACAAGCACCTGGCCCTGACCGCCGCCTATGTCGACCTGGGCGACATCGCCACCTTCCGCAACCAGCACGGCTGGTATCTCTCCGGCCAGGCCGGCTTCTAGGCCCGAGGCACGCCCCGCGATGAAGCAGATCTACGCCCGTATCGCCGTCGCCGCCTCGCTGGCGGCCGGCGCTCTTTTGTTCGTGGCCGCGCCGGCATCGGCCGACGAGGCGCTCTACCGGCAGTTCGGCGGCGAGGACGGCCTGCAGCGCATCGCCGACGACCTGATCGCCAACTCGTTCGCCAACCCGCGCACCGCGCCGTATTTCGCCAAGGTGTCGGTCAAGCGGCTGCGGGTGCAGCTGGCCTCGCACTTCTGCGAACAGATCGGCGGGCCGTGCAAGTACACCGGCAGCTCGATGAAGAACGTGCATGCGCCGCTGCACATCGACCGCGCCGCCTTCAACGCCCTGGTCGAGAACCTGCAGGCCGCGATGGACAAGAACGCGGTGCCCTTCCGCGCCCAGAACCAGCTGCTGGCCAAGCTGGCGCCGATGTACCGCGAGATCGAGAACCCGCGCGACGCGCCCTCGGTGGTGCCGCTGCGTGAGCCGCTTCCCTCACCCGACGACGCCCCGGCCGACATTCCGGCCGACGCCCCGCCCGCTGCCGCCGCCCCGACACCATGAATCTTTCCTCCCAGGCGTATCGCCGCATCGCGGCCAGCTCGGTCGCCGCCACGCTCGCCCTGCTGGCCAGCGCCGCCGCCCAGGCCGCCGGCGTCACCGTGCAGGCCGCCAACGCCCGTGGCGCGCCGCTGTCGAACGCGGTGGTGTACGCGGTGCCGGTCAACGGCCGGGCGCCGGCGCTGGAGCCGGGCAAGCGCGCCGTCATCGACCAGATCGACCGCGAGTTCGTGCCCCTGGTCTCGGTGATCCAGACCGGCACCGCCGTCAGCTTTCCGAACAAGGACGACGTCGAGCACGCGGTGTATTCGTTCTCGCCGCCCAAGCGCTTCGAGATCAAGCTGTATTCCGGCGTGCCGGCCCGCCCGGTGGTGTTCGACAAGCCGGGCATGGTCACCTTGGGCTGCAACATCCACGATTCGATGGTGGCCTATGTGCTGATCGTCGACACGCCCTGGTTCGGCAAGACCGACAAGGCCGGCCGCGCCACGCTCGACAACCTGCCGCCGGGCAACTACCGCATCGTCGCCTGGCATCCGCAACAGCGCGATCCCAACGCCACCGTCTCGCAGACGGTCGACCTGCCCGCCGGCGGTGCCGGCCCGGCCGCGTTGAAGGTCGTGCTGGCGACCGACAACAACTGAGGCCGGTTTGCCCCAACTGCGCGTCCGGAGCCTGCGAACCCGCATCGCGCTGACCTTCACCGCGCTGCTGCTGGTGGTGCAGATGCTGGGCTATTTCGCGGCCCGCCAGACGATCACGCTGGCCGCCCGCGCCAACACCGACGCCGGCCTGCAGCAGTCCGAGAAGGTGTTCCACCAGATCGTGCAGTCGTACCGCGACCAGCTGGCGCAGGCGGCCACGGTGGTGGCGGCCGATTTCGGTTTTCGCGAGGCGGTCGCCACCCGCAACCAGGGCACCATCGTCTCGGCGCTGCGCAACTCCGGCGACCGCATCCGGGCCGACCTGGTGATGCTGCTCGACCTCGATTCGCGCAGCGTCGCCGACACCCGCATCGCCGACGAGAACGGCGCGCTGTTCCCCTATCCCGACCTGATCGAGCAGGCGCGCCGCACCGGCAGCGCGTCCAACATCGTGCAGCTCGACGGCCGGCTCTACGTGCTGGTGGTGGTGCCGGTGAAGGCGCCGGTCACCATCGGCTGGGTGGCCATGGGCTTCGAGATCGACTCGCGCTTCATCGGCCAGCTCACCTCCACCATGGGGCTCGACGTCTCCTTCCTGGGCCAGGCGGTGGGCGGCGGCTGGACGGTGCTGGCCAGCTCGCTGCCGGCGCGCGCCGCGGCCCCGCTGGTCGAGGCGGCCCGGCGCGACACCGTCGCCGACGGCCAGGCCTTGCGGCTGCGCTTCGACGACGAGGAATACGGCGCGCGCATCGTCATGCTGCACACCGGCGAGAACGCGGTGCGGGCGGTGCTGCAGCGCTCCATCGCCGATGCCGCCGCGCCGTTCCTGCGCATCCAGTCGGCGCTGCTGGTGCTGTCGCTGATCGGCCTGGTGGTGTCGATCGTGGTGAGCCTGCTGCTGGCGCGCGGCGTGACCCGGCCGGTGGCCATGCTGACCGGCTTCGCGCGCAGCGTCGGCGAGGGCAGCAACCCGGCGCCGCTGGCGCTGGCGCGCGAGGACGAGATCGGCGCGCTGGCCCACACCTTCAACGACATGCGCAGCGCGCTCGACGAGCGCGAGCGCCGCATCAGCGGCCTGGCCTACCAGGACGGCCTGACCGGCCTGCCCAATCGCGCGCTGTTCCGCGACCGGCTGCAGGACGCGATCGGCGCCGTCACCGCCGACGGCGGCTCGGCGGCGGTGATGGTGATGGACCTGGACCGCTTCAAATACGTCAACGACACGCTCGGCCACACCATCGGCGACCAGCTGCTGGTCGAGGTGGGCCAGCGGCTGCAGTCGGCGGTGCAGGGGCAGGCGGCCACCGTGGCGCGCCTGGGCGGCGACGAGTTCGCGGTACTGCTGATGCACGGCGACGAGGAGCAGGCGCTGCGCGCCGCGCGCGCGCTGCTGGTGCTGCTGGAGCGGCCGATGCTGCTCGAAGGCCAGGTGGTCGACGTCGGCGCCAGCATCGGCGTGGTGTGCTGCCCGCACCACGGCGACGACGTCTCCACCCTGATGCGGCGCGCCGACATCGCGATGTACGCGGCCAAGCGCACCGGCGCCGGCTGCCTGGTCTACGACAGCCGGCACGACACCCAGACGCCGGACCGGCTGTCGCTGATGGGCGAGCTGCGCCACGCGGTCGAGCACGACGACCTGGCGGTGTACTACCAGCCGAAGATGGACCTGGCCACCGGCCAGGTGAACCATGTCGAGGCGCTGGTGCGCTGGGACCACGCCACCCGCGGCTTCGTGGCGCCCGACCGCTTCATTCCCTTCGCCGAGCAGACCGGCTACATCAAGGCGATCACCCGCTGGGTGGCGCGCCGGGTGGTGGCGCAGAGCGCCGAATGGCGCCGCCGCGGGCTCGACCTGCAGACCTCGATCAACGTCTCGGCGCGCGACCTGCTGGGCACCGAGCTGCCCGATTTCTTCGAGGGCGTGCTGCGCGAGTACGACGTCGATCCGTCGATGATCTGGATCGAGATCACCGAGAGCGCGGTGATGGACGACCCGGCGCATGCGCTGTCGACGCTGGAAAAACTCAACCGCATGGGCCTGCGCCTGTCGATCGACGATTTCGGCACCGGCTACTCGTCGCTGGCCTACCTCAAGCGCATGCCGGTCGACGAGATCAAGATCGACAAGTCGTTCGTGATGGGCATGCTCACCGAGCGCGACGACGAGGTGATCGTGCGATCGACCATCGACCTGGGCCACAACATGGGCCTGAAGGTGGTGGCCGAGGGCGTGGAGAACGAAGAGATCATGGCGCGGCTGCGCGAATGGAACTGCGACATGGCCCAGGGCTATGTGCTGACCCGGCCGCTGCCGCCGGACCGGCTCGAGGAATGGGTGCGGGCCTGGCGGGCCCGCACCGCCGCGTAGCCGGCGCATGGCGCACCGCATCAATTTCGACATGGATGTCCTGCGGACATTCGTCACCGCGTTCGAGCTGGGCAGCTTCGCGCGGGCGGCGGACCGGCTCGGGCGATCGCAGTCGGCCGTCAGCACCCAGCTGCGCAAGCTGGAAGACCAGGCCGGCCAGCGGCTGGTGCGCAAGGCCGGTCGCCGGCTCGCCCTGACCGATGCCGGCGAGAGCATGCTCGCCTATGCCGGGCGCATCCTGGCGCTGAACGACGAGGCGGCGCATGCGCTGCGCGGGGCGGAACCGGAGGGCTGGGTGCGGCTGGGCCTGCCGCAGGATTTCGCCGACCACTGGCTGCCGCGCGTGCTGGCACGTTTTTCCGAAGCGCAACCCCGGGTGCGGGTCGAGGTGCATATCGACCGCAGCGAGCCGCTGGTGGCGCAGGCCGCCCAGGGCAGCCTGGATCTGGCGCTGGCATGGGGCGACGACGGCGGTGCGGCGCACGCCGAGCGGGTCGGCGATATCCCGATGGTCTGGGTCGGGCCGCCGGGCTGGCCCGGCGTGCATGCGCTCGGCGGCGAGCCGGTCGCGCTGCTCGCGATCACCGCCCCCTGCCCGTTCCGGGCGGCCGGCATCGCCGCGCTCGATGCCGCCGGCATTTCCTGGCGCCTGGTGTTTTCCAGCCCCAGCCTGTCGGGCCTGTGGGCCGCGGCCGAGGCCGGCATGGGCATCACGATGCGCACCGCCGTGCATCTGCCGGCATCGCTGGGCCGGCTGGACGCGGACCGCCACGGCCTGCCCGCGCTGCCCGCCGTCCCGCTGTCGCTGTACCGGGCGGTGGCGCAACCCGACCCGGCGGTGCACCGGCTCGCCGACATGCTGCTCGACGCGGTGGCCGACGCCATCGGCTGACGGCCCGACGCTTCGGCCCGGTCGAAGCGTGCCTGCCGAACTTTCCCATGGTCGCCCGGCGCCGCGGCCACTAGCCTCGCGTTTCGCCTTCAACCCGGAAAAACGCCATGCCTTTCGTCCATGTCAAAGTCGCCGCCGAGCATCCGAGCCCGGAACACACCACCGCGATCCAGAGCGGCATCACCGCCCTGATGGCCAGCGTGCTCGGCAAGGACGCATCGCTCACCGCGGTGCTGGTGGAGCGCATGGCGCCGGGCGCCTGGAGCATCGGCGGCCGGCCGGTCGCGCTGGCGGCCCAGGTGGACGCCATCGTCAGCGCCGGCACCAATTCGCCCGCGCAGAAGGCCCGCTTCGTGGCCGAGGCGATGGTGCTGCTGCGCCGGGTGCTGGGGCCCGGCCTGCACGATGTCAGCTATGTGGTCGTGCACGACCTGCCGCGGGACAGCTGGGGATACGGCGGCCTGACGCAGGCCGCCCGGGCCGCGCAGGCCGAGGCCGTCTCGCCGGCAGCGGCGGCCTAACGCGTCTTCGGGCCGGTCGGCGCCTCCAGCGAATACGGCCGGTTCATCCTGCGCAGGCGGGCCAGTACGTCGCTGACATGGAGCGCGACATCGGCCGATGCGCTGCGCAGCGCCCGGTGCTGCCGCACCGTGGCCGTCTGGTGGGGGTCGAGCCGCAGCGCCTCCAGCGTGCGGTCGCGCAGCAGCAGGACCAGCCGGGCGATGGCGTCCACCGAATGGCCGAACACCTGCTGCGCGCTCCAGGCCTGCGCGTAATAGCGCTTGTCCTCGGTGAACGGCGCCCATTCGGCCGGCACCGGCCGGTCCAGCAGGTAGTCGGCCGCGATGCTGCGGCGCAGCGCTGCGCGCAAGGCGGCGGGATGGGCCGACGGGTCGGGCCGGCGGATGCCCAGCGCCTCGCGAAAGACGAGGTCCAGGGTGTCGCGGGCATCGGTGAAGAACGCGTGGCGCAGCGAGGAGTCGGCCGCCGCGGCGGCCGGCGTGGCGCCGTCGAAATCCAGATCGGGATCGAACGGGAGATCGGTGCGGAAACGGCTTTCGACACGGTTGTGCGCGCTGGCGGGCACCGGGCAAAACCGCGCGTCGCGCGACCGGTCGTCCTGCGGCAGGCCGTAGTTGAGCAGCCAGCCCAGCGTGCCCTCCTCGGGGATCGCCCGGGGGACGGCGGCGGCCCGGGTGTCGCGCACGGGCGGGGCGGTATCGCGCGGTTCCGGGTGGTTCGGGCGCAGCCCGGTGGCGGGCGGCAGGGCGGGGCCCTGGAGACGGTTGGGAAACATGGGAGATGACCTTCGACGAGATGCCGCGCAGGGGGCTCCGGCGCGGTCGCGCGATGGTCGACAAACCGCGCCTCATGCGGCGGCCCGAAGCCGAACAGGGCGGGCCGCCGGCGAACGGCGGCCCCGGCCTCAGGAGAACGCGCCGATCACCCCGCCGCCCAGGCACACCTCGCCGTCGTACAGCACCGCCGACTGGCCCGGGGTGACCGCCCACTGGGCCTCGG
>JAKONS010000404.1 GCA_022701845.1 Burkholderiaceae bacterium | reverse complement strand
AGCAGCAGGTGGTGGTGGCGCGCTCCGGCTACCACTTCACTTTGAACTATGCGGACGTGGGCGACTGCATGACCTGCGACACCGTCGGCATGACCGCCTACCGGCCGGCCGAGCAGCCGTTCACCGTCGCCCGCCCGTTCTACCCGGTCGACCGGATCGGCTACCAGCCGGTGACCGCGGTGCGCAGGCGCCTGCCGCAGGCGGCCTGAAGCGCTTCGACCGAAGGGTGCGAAAGCCATAATGCCGCCTGGTCGGCAGGCAGGGCACCCATGGCACAACTCGGCATCCATCTCAAGCGGCTGCGCATGCGGCGCAAGCTCTCGGTGCGCGACCTGGCGGTGCGCTCCGGCATCTCCCACGCGACGATCTCGCTGGTCGAGCGCGACAAGACCAGCCCCAGCGTCGACACCCTGTCGGCCATGCTCGACGCCCTCGGCACCACGCTGGTGGGCTTCTTCGACGGGCTGCAGACGACGCTGGCCTATTCGCCGTTCTACGACGAGGACGACCTGGTCGAGATCGGCGACCAGGACACGATCTCCTACCGCATGCTGGGCATGAACCATCCCAACCGGCACATCCTGATGCTGAAGGAGACCTATGCGGTGGGTGCCGACACCGGCGAGGCCTTCTCCCATCGCTCGCAGGAAACCGGCTTCGTGCTGCGCGGCCAGGTCGAGGTGACGGTGGGCGACCAGACCCGGGTGCTGGGGCCGGGGCAGGGCTACTACTTCGACAGCCAGATGCCGCACCGCTTCCGCAACGTCGGGCCGGACCCGGCGGAAGTCATCAGCGCGGTGACGCCGCCGACCTACTGAACGTGCGCTAGCCGCCCCGCACCAGCGCCAGCACCTTGCCGGCGTCCAGCGTGCGGGCCTTTTCCTGCATCGCCGGCAGGTACTGCGTCTGCAGGCCCTTGGCCTGCTGCACGACATCGGCGTAGGTCTGCTTCAGCGACTCGGTCGACAGCGTGCGGCCGCCGGCGTAGTACCGCTTGGCGACATGGCCGAGCGCATAGGTGCTCGCGAAGCTCATGCCCGAACTGACCGCCTGGTTGCCCAGGCCGCGCAGCATCCCGCCGCCCACCTTGCCGAGCAGGCCGCCGAGCAGCTTGCGGCCGGCCTGCTCCAGGTACTGCGATGTCAGGCCGACGCCGACGGTGGCGAGCAGGTCCTTGATGTGGCCGCGGTCGAGCTCGTAGCCGTAGGACTTGCCGATGCCGTAGACCAGCTTCATCTGCAGCGGAATGATGGCCATGGTCGACAGCGACTCGGGCAGCAGTTCCAGGGCGCCGTTGAGGATGGCGGCGTTGAGGATGGTGCGATCGCGCTCGGCGTCGTCGCCGGCGTTCGGGACGGCCGCGCCGGCAGCCGTTGGGGTTGCGGTGGCGGTGGCCACCGCGCCGGCCGGTGCCAGCGGCGCCTCGGCCACCGCGTCGGCCTGCTCCACGAACGCGGCGGTGGTGGCCGGCGAGAGCTGCAGCGCCGCCCGCGCTTCGTCCAAGAAGGCGCGCTCGCGCTGCGACTGCACCCCGTCGGCATCGCAGACGCACACCGCCATCTCGTAGGCCAGCTGGCGCGCGTCGGGGGTCTGCAGATCGTTCGCCACCGATGCCAGGGAGACCCGCTTCATCAGCACGTCCTGGTAGAGCGACGGCAGGTTCGGCCCGGCGTCGCCGGACAGGCCTTCGGCGATGCGCTTGATCTCGGCGCGCTCGCGCTCGTGTTTGTCGCCGTCGACGAAGGCGGCCAGCAGGCTCAGGCCGAGGACGGCGCGGGTTTCGGTCGGGGTCATTCGTCGCGCCCTCCCAGGCCCAGCAGGGCGAGCAGCGCCTGGAACACGTTGAACAGGCTCAGGTAGACGCCCAGCGTCGCGGTGATGTAGTTGGTTTCCAGGCCGTCCTTCACCCGCTTGAGGTCGTGCAGGATGAACGCGGTGAAGACACCGATCGTCAGCACCGCGATCGTCACCATCAGGGCGCCCGACTGCAGGAAGACGTTGGCGATGCCGGCCACCAGGATCATCAGCGCGCCGATGAAGAGCCATTTGCCCATGGCCGACAGATCGCGCTTGATGACCGACGACAGACCCGCCATGCCCAGGAAGATGGCGCCGGTGCCGGCGAAGGCGGTCATGATGAGTTCGGCACCGTTGCTCCGGCCCAGCACGCTGCCGACCAGGCGCGACAGCATCAGGCCCATGAAGAAGGTGAAGGCCAGCAGCACGAACACGCCGGCCGCCGAGTTCTTGGTCTTCTCGATGGCGAACATGAAGCCGAAGGCGCCGCCCAGGAACAGCACCAGGCCGATGCCGGGCGAGATCGCCGCGGCGAAGCCGGTGGCCACGCCGGCCCAGGCGCCGAGCACCGTCGGCACCATGGACAGGGCCAGCAGCCAGTAGGTGTTGCGCAGCACTTCGTTGCGCTCGGCGCTCGTCGCGGCGGGCACACCGCCGTAGTGGTCGTGAATGTTGTCGTTCATGGGTGTCACCTGGGAGGGGTTCGATCGATCGTTGCGCGGGCGCTCTTACTTCGCCGCGGCGCGGGCCGCGTCGGCCTTCGCCTTGGCGGCGTCGGCCTTCTGCTGCAGGTCCTGGGCTTCCTTCTCGGCGGCCGCGGCTTCGGCCTGCTTGGCCTTGGCTGCCTCCTTGTCCTTGTCCGAGGACATGCCGCCGGCCAGTGCGCTGCCGGCCATGGAGCCGACCACGCCACCCACGACGGCGGCGCCCAGGGTGGAACCCATGCCGGGGCGCGCCGGCGCTGCCGCTGCCGCTGCCGGTGCGGCGGGTGCCGCGGCGGCCGGGGCCGCGGTGGTCGCGGCCGGCGGGGTGGCGGCGGCCGGGGGGCGGGCCGGTGTCGGCGCCGGCTTGGCGGGCGCCCGGCCGAAGCTCGACATCGACGACTTGCCGCCGCCCAGCCGCTTGGCATGCGCCACCGAGGGAAGCGCCAGCGACACGACGGTCACCGCCAGCACCGCGGCGGCGGTGGAACGAATGTAGGAAGAAGTGCGCATGGTGCTGAATGTCCTTTTGTTGAAGAAAAAGACCGTTTTGTCAGTCGAGGTCCGAACTTAGGCCGATAGAAGGATCGAAAAAAGAAGAAGATATAGGAA
>JAKONS010000401.1 GCA_022701845.1 Burkholderiaceae bacterium | reverse complement strand
TCGAGGCCGGCGCGGTGAAGCCTTCCGCCCTGAACAGCGTCACCCCGGGAAAATTGGGAATCATGCGCAACGCGTCGCGCAGTTTCTGGATGCGGCTGGGCCGCACGATGGCTCGGATTTCTTTCATAACACTCTGTTCAATAGGCGCAGCGTTGGCCGCACCGTCATTCGATAAAGCACGGCGTTCATCACGCGGTATTCAGTGAACACGGCGGAACCGGCTTTGCCGGGCCGCTCGTGTTGCCCCCGGAAGGGGGTAGGCGAAAGCACACGAAGTGAGCGAAGCCTGGGGGAGAACTAGGCCTCCACCGGGTTGTCGTCGAACCAGCGGTACAGCGTCGGCAGCACCACCAGCGTCAGCAGCGTCGACGAGATCAGGCCGCCGATTACCACGATCGCCAGCGGCCGCTGCACTTCCGAGCCCGGTCCGGTGGCGAACAGGAAAGGCACCAGGCCCAGCAACGCGACGGTGGCGGTCATCATCACCGGGCGGAAACGGGCGATACAGCCCTCGCGCACCGCCTCCACCACATCCAGGCCATCCTCGCGCAGGCGCCGGATATAGCTCACCAGCACCACCCCGTTGAGCACCGCGATGCCCCACAGCGCGATGAAGCCGACCGATGCCGGCACGCTCACATACTCCCCGGTGATGAACAGGCCGATCAGGCCGCCGATCGAGGCAAAAGGCAGCACCAGGATGATCAGCGCCGCCAGCTTCACCGACTTGAACAGCATGAACAGCAGGAAGAAGATCGCCACGATGGTCAGCGGCACGATCACCGACAGCGTCGCCATGGCGCGTTCCATGTTCTCGAACTGCCCGCCGTAGACCAGGTAGTAGCCCTCCGGCAGCTTCACCTCGGCGTCGATGCGCGCCTGCGCCTCGGCCACGAAGCCGGCCAGGTCGCGGCCCTCGACGTTGGCACCCACCACCACCCGGCGCTTGCCGCTCTCCCGGCTGATCTGCGCCGGGCCGTCGACCAGGGCGATCTTCGCCACCGAGGACAGCGGAATCTGCGCGCCGCTGGCCGTCGGCAGCAGCATCGCCGAGATGGTCTCGATCGAGTTGCGCTGCTCCTCGGGGAAACGCACCGCCACCGCGTAGCGCCGCTCGCCTTCGTAGAGCGTGGTGACCGGCTTGCCGCCGATGGCCGATTCGATCAGCGCCTGCACGCTCGCCACGTTCATGCCGAAGCGGGCGATGGCCTTGCGGTCGATGTCCACCGTCAGGGCCTGCTGGCCCGACAGCCGCTCGACGCGGATGTCGGTGCTGCCCTCGAGGCTCTTCAGCACCCGGGCGATGTCCTCGGAGACGCGCTTCAACTCGGGCAGCGTGTCGCCGAACACCTTCACCGCGACCTGCGAACGCACGCCGGTCACCATCTCGTCGACCCGCTCGGAGATCGGCTGCGACAGCACGATCTGCACGCCCGGGATGCTCGACAGCTTCTTGCGGATGTCCTCGTCGACCTCGTCCTGGGTGCGGTCGCTTTCCGGGTCCAGGATCACGATCGGATCGGACTCGTTCGGGCCGGCCGGGTCGGCGGGCGATTCGCCGCGGCCGATCTTCGAGACCACCGACTTCACGCCCGGCACCGAGGCGACCATCTTCATCGCCTCCATTTCCATGCGCAGCGATTCATCGAGCGAGATGCTGGGCACCCGGTTGATCTGCGGGGTGAGGGCGCCTTCCTTCATCGTCGGCATGAAGGATTTGCCGAGGAAGGGGAACAGCGCCATCGAGGCCAGCAGCAGGCCGACCGCGATCGCCAGCGTCATGCGGTTGTGCTTGCTGGCCGCGGCCAGCAGTGGCAGGTAGCCGCGCTTGAGCTTGGCGATGATCCAGGTGTCGTGGTCGGCGCCGCCCTTGAGGAAGTACGAGCACAGCACCGGCGACAGGAACAGCGACACCAGCAGCGAGACGAACAGCGAGATGGCGATGGTGAGCGCCAGCGGGCCGAACATCTTGCCCTCGATGCCCTGCAGCGTCATCAGCGGCAGGAACACCAGGATGATGATCATGATGCCGAAGATGGTGGGCGTGGCCACCTCGGTGGTGGCCTGCAGGATGGCGCGCACCTTGGCGCCGCGGCTGTCGTCCTTCAGCTGGCCGAGCTTGTGGAACACGTTCTCCACCACCACCACCGTGGCGTCCACCATCAGGCCGATGGCGATCGCCAGGCCCCCCAGCGACATCAGGTTGGCCGAGATGCCGTAGCGGTTCATCACGATGAAGGTGGTGAGCGGGGTGATCAGCAGCGTGGCCACCACGATCAGGCTGGAGCGCACGTCGCCCAGGAAGATGAACAGCACCACCACCACCAGCAGCACGCCTTCGATCAGCACCTTGCCGACCGTCCAGAGGGCCGAATCGACCAGGTCGGTACGGTCGTAGAACGACTTGATCTGCAGGCCGCCCGGCAGCATGTTCTTGCTGTTGATCTCGTCCACCCGGGCCTTCACCCGGGTGACGACTTCCTTGGCGTTGCCGCCGCGCATCATCAGCACGATGCCCGACACCGCCTCGGTGTAGCCGCCCTTGACGATGCCGCCCTGGCGCACTTCGTCGCCGATGCGCACCTCGGCCAGGTCGCGCACGAACACCGGCGTGCCGCTCTGCTCCTTGACGACGATGTTGCCGATGTCCTCGAGCGTCTTGATCAGGCCCGCGCCCTGGATCAAATACTGCTCGGTGCCGAGCGGCAGTATGCCGCCGCTGGCGTTGGAGTTGTTGGCCGCGATGGCGTCGACCACCTGCTGCACCGACAGGTTGTAGTGGCGCAGCCGCACCGGATCGACCAGCGCCTGGTACTGGCGCACATAGCCGCCCTGCGAGTTGATCTCGGCCACGCCGGGAATGCTGCGCAGCAGCGGCCGCGCGACCCAGTCCTGGATGGTGCGGCGCTCGGCCAGCTCTTCCGGCGTGAGGGCGCGTTCGCCGTCGTCCGGATGGTCGAGGGTGTACTGGTACACCTCGCCCAGGCCGGTCGACACCGGGCCCAGCACCGGCAGGATGCCGGCCGGCATGCGCGGCGTGACCTCGATCAGCCGCTCGGTGACGAGCTGCCGCGCGAAGTACACGTCGGTGGCGTCGGTGAACACCAGGGTGATGATCGACAGGCCGCTCTTGTTGAGCGAGCGCATCTCGGTGAGGCCGGGCAGGCCGGTCAGCGAGATCTCGAGCGGCACGGTGACGAAGCGCTCGATTTCCTCGGGCGAGCGGCCCGGGGCTTCGGTGGCGACCTGCACCTGTACGTTGGTGACGTCGGGGAACGCGTCCACCGACAGTTTGGTGGCCGCGCGGAAGCCGAAGGCGCAGAGCACCAGGGCCAGCACGATCACGAGCAGCCGCTGTCCGAGAGCGGCCTTGATGAGCGAAGCGATCATGAGGGGAACGCGCCTTTCAGCAGGGGGTGGCGACAAGGGGGCGAAGCAGTGGAAATGCGGTGCATGGCCGTCACTCCAGTTCGGCGCGCTTGCGCTCGTTGTTCAGGTGGAAGGCGCCTTCGCTGACGATCTCGGTGCCTTCGCGCGGGCCCTGCAGCACGGCGCGCATGCCGTTGTTGGTCGGCCCCAGCTCGACCGGGGTGAGCCGGTAGCGGTTCTCGCCGGTCTTCACATAGACGTTGTCGCGGTCGTTCTCGCGCACGACCGCCTCGCTCGGCAGCGCCAGCGTCTTGCGGGCGGTGCCGGAGATGCGCATGGTGGCCAGCATCTGCGGCTTGAGCGCGCGGCCGGGGTTGCCGACCTCGGTGCGCACCGCCACGGTACGCGTCTCGGGCTGCACCGTGGCGCCCACCACCACCACCTTGCCGGTGATCGGCGTGCCGCCGAGTGCCGGCACGCTGATCTCCATCGACTGGCCGACCTCGACCGAACTCGCGGTCTGCTCGGGCACCGCGCCCACCACCCAGACCTTGTCCAGGTCGGCCACGGTGAACAGCGGATCGCCGGGCTGGGCCACCTGGCCCTGGCTGACGTTGCGCTCGATCACCACGCCGCTGCGCGGCGACACCACCACGGTGCCGGCGGCCAGCGTGCCCTTGCTGCGCAGCGCGGAGATGTCGCCCGCCGGCATGCCGAGCAGGCGCAGCTGGTCGGTGGAGGCACGCAGTTCGGCGTTCGCCACCGCCAGTTCCGATTCGCGGCGCTGCAGCTCGGCCGAGCCGATCACGTCGGCCTGCAGCAGCTGGCGGGCGCGCTCGACGGCGCGGTCGGCCAGGCCGCTGGCCGCGTTGGCCCGCAGCACCGCGAGCTGCGCCTGGGTGAGTTCGGGGCTGGACACCCGGGCCAGCGCCTGGCCGGAGCGCACCAGGTCGCCCACTTCCACCATCACCTCGGTGACGCGGCCGGTGACGGCCGAGCCGATGCGGCTGACCCGGTGTTCGCTGGCGTCGATGCGGCCGGTGATCTCCTGCACCGGCGAGAGTTCGGCGGTGCCCAGCTTGGCGGTCTTGAAGTTGGAGGCCATGGCCGGCGGCACGGTGACCAGCATCGGGTCCTGCGGTTTCTCGGCGACCGCGGGCGCGGGCTCTTCCTTCTTGCCGCAGGCGGCCAGAGCGGCGGCCAGGCCGAGGGCGACGGCGGCGAGGGTGGTACGGGTGAACAGTGCGGGGGTAGCCATGGATGGCCTTTCGGTCGGCATCGAGACGGAGGTGTGGGAGAGGGACGGGTGGAGTGCGGCGGCGACGGCGGCGGCGGTCATTGCAGGCCCCCGCGTTGCAGCGCGGCCGAGGGCAGCGGCGGCGTCTCGTCGGCCCAGCGGCCCGACAGGAAATCGAGCTCGGTGCGGGCGGCCTGCACCTGGAAGCGCGAGGTCAGCAGGTCGGCCCGCACCGCGCGCAGCACGCGCTGGGCATCGAGCACGTCGAGAATGCCGCGTTCGCCGAAGCGCCAGGCGGCATCGGCCACCCGCAGCGCCGCTTCGGCATCGCGCACCGCGCCGGTCGACAGCGCCTCGGTGCGCAGCTGGGCCATCTGCAGGGCGGTCTGGGCCGACAGCAGTTGCTGTTCGAGTTCGGCCTGGCGGCCCTCCAGGCGGCCGCGGGCGCGTTCCAGTTCGGAGCCGGCCTCGGCGATCGGGCCGGTGCGGCGGTCGAACAGCGGAATCTGCACCGACACGCCGAGCATGTTCTGGCGGATGTCGGGCTCGCGGCTCTGGCTGAGCTTCACTTCGAGGCCGGGCAGCCGGTTGGCCTCGGCCAGGTCGAGCTGGTTGCGGGCGCGCTCCACCTCGGCCTGCAGGGCCAGCAGCTCGGGGTTGCGTGCCAGCATCTGCTGGCGCAGCGCCATCATGTCGGGCGCCGGGCGCGGGGCATCGCTGAGCGCGGCGTCCAGCGACCACTGCGGCGGCAGGGCGCCGGCGGCCAGCCGGTTGAGCGTCAGGCCGGCCTGCTGGGCCTGCAGCAGGCCGCTCTGCTGCAGGGAGCGGGCGTTGATGGTTTCGGCGTCGGCCTTGATCAGCTCGTAGCGCGGCGCCTCGCCGCTCTCGACCCGGGCGCGCACCCGGCTGTTGACCTGCTCCAGCAGCGAGAACGCTTCCGCCGAGGCGGCGGCTTCTGCCTGGCGCAGCAGCAGGTCGTAGGCGCGCAGGCGCACCTGGGCCACCAGTTCGTTGCGGGCCACGGCCGCCTGGAAGTCGGTGACGCGGGCGCCGGCGCGGGCGGTATCGACGCGTGCCGAGCGCAGCCAGGGGTTCTCGATCAGCTGCGTCACGCCATAGGTCGACAGGTTGCCGGGCACGCCGCCGACGCGGCGCGCGCTCTGGTCGCCACCGGCATAGTCCAGGCGCGGATTCGGATAGGCACCGGCGCTCAGGATGGCCGCCTGCGCGGTGTTGCGCAGCCGCTGGGCCGATAGCAGGGCGGGGTTGTTCTGCACCACCGCGTCGGTGAGCTGCTGCAGGTTGATGCGGGCGCCGGTGGCGAGCGACGCGGTCACCGCGGCGCCGCTGGCGGCGGCGGCCGGCAGGTTGAGCGGCGACGCCTCGGTGCCGCGGCGCGCGCCGGCACCGGTGCCGGTGCCGGTGCCGGTGCCGGTGCCGGCGGCCGCTGCGGGTGCGGCGGGCGCTCCCGGCGTCGCCATCGCGCCGGGAGCGGCCGGCGTCGCGCGGATCGGCGGCCGGTTGGCCTGGCCGAACTGGCCGGTCGCGCCGCTGGGGCCGACCGGGCCGATCGGCGACGCGCCGGACGACGGTGCGTACGGCACGGACGACCGGTCGCCCGCAGCGGTGGTGCCGGGCAGGGCGGTGCCGGGCATCGCGGCGGGCAGGGTGGTGCCGGAGGAGGACGGCAGGGCGAACTGGGCGCTGGCGGGCAGCGCCAGCCAGCCGGCGGCGAGCAGGGCCGCGGCGGCACCGACACGGGGCGCGCGGAACGATCGGAACTCGCGGGAGGCGCGGAACGGACGAAGGAACATGGATGTGGTCGCCTCGTGGGAGGCCGGAATGGAAATCGAACGGGAGTCGGGTACGCGCCGGGCTCCGTG
This sequence comes from Burkholderiaceae bacterium, assembly GCA_022701845.1. The sequence goes on along the minus strand of JAKONS010000401.1, from coordinate 1,564 downwards.
CCGGTGCGCGGCAGTGGGCCGCGGGCATCGGGCATGGCGGGTGGACGCGCGATGGCCGGCTCCGTGCGGAACCGGCATGCCACACGAGACGCGCGGCATCAGTCCAGGCCCTCAGGCCGTGAGGGCGGGCGCCTTGGGTGGGCGCAGCAGCACCGACAGCCAGACGGTGGCGCTGGCATGCGGAGCGGCGTCGGCCTGCCGTTGCGGCAGGCCGGGAACATCGGGCCGCTCGAAGTCGGCGGCGATCATCTCGGTGCGGTCGTCGTTGTTGGCCTGCAGATCCGACGCCACCTGCGCCGCCGCCGCCGAGATCGAGGCGTCGGCGAGTTGCGCGGTGCGCGGGTGGCAATAGACGAAGGTCGGGCGCGAGCTTTCGGGCTGCTGCTGCACCATCGGGTGCATCGCCACCAGGTGCGCCATGCGGGCGAACGAGGTCGACGCCAGCGTGTGCGCCGCCGGGCTCGTTACCGCACGCTTGCAGCCGTTGCCGGCCAGCGCGGTGAGCGCGAGCAGCAGGAGCAACAGGGCGGATACGGCGATTCGCATGGGTGGCGTCGTTTGGTCAGGTTCCGGTCAGGAAGATGGGCGTAAGCCCGGATTGTGCACCAGGCCTGCCGAATGTCGCTCGCCGCAACCGTGACATCCTTGCGCGGGCGGGCTCTTTCGAGGCCGCCCGCCGGGCCGCGACCCGCGCCGGAACACGCCGGTTCCGGCGTCGGCCGGCAGGTGGCACGGATGCTGCTGCCGATCGTGCTGCCGCCATTTTCCTTTTCCGTCGACGCTTTTTTCCTTTTTTGTTGCCTGGACCCCGACCGATGACCGGTACCCCCGTTCCGCTGCCCGACGCCGAAACCCCCGGCGTCTCCGCGCCCCTGCAGCGCGTGGTGAAGATCCGGCGCGACTACAACACCTGGGTCGGCCGCGAGACGCTGGAGGACTACGCCCTTCGCTTCGCCCCGCGGCGCTTTCGCAAATGGTCGGAATGGCGGGTGGCCAACACCGCCTTCGGCGCCGCCTCGTTCCTGATCCTGGAGGCGGTGGGCGCCACCCTGCTGGTGCAGTACGGCGTGCTGAACGCCTTCTGGGCGATCCTGGCCACCGGGCTGATCATCTTCACCGCCGGCCTGCCGATCAGCCTCTACGCCGCCCGCTACGGCGTCGACATGGATCTGCTCACCCGCGGCGCCGGTTTCGGCTACATCGGCTCGACCGTCACCTCGCTCATCTACGCCAGCTTCACCTTCATCTTCTTCGCACTGGAAGCCGCGGTGATGGCCTATGCGCTGGAGCTCGCCCTGGGCATTCCGCCGCGCTGGGGGTATCTGGTCTGCGCGCTGGTGGTGATTCCGCTGGTCACCCACGGGGTGTCGGCCATCAGCCGGCTGCAGCTGTGGACGCAGCCGGTATGGCTGGCGATGCTGGTGATCCCCTTCGTCTATGTGCTGATGAAGGACCCGGGCGCCTTCGACGGCATCGTGCATTACGGCGGCGAGAACGGCGTCGGCGCCGGCTTCGACCTGCGCGCCTTCGGCGCCGCGCTCACCGTGGGCATCGCGCTCATCAC
>JAKONS010000391.1 GCA_022701845.1 Burkholderiaceae bacterium | reverse complement strand
GAGCGTTCCTACGACATCTATTCGCGCCTGTTGAAGGAACGCGTGATTTTCCTGGTGGGTCCGGTCAACGACCAGACCGCCAACCTGGTGGTCGCCCAGCTGCTTTTCCTCGAAAGCGAAAATCCCGACAAGGACATTTCGTTCTACATCAACTCGCCGGGCGGCTCGGTCAGCGCCGGCATGGCGATTTTCGACACGATGAATTTCATCAAGCCCGATGTGTCGACGCTGTGCACCGGCATGGCCGCCAGCATGGGCGCGTTTCTGCTCGCTGCCGGAACCAAGGGCAAGCGCTTCGCCTTGCCTAACAGCAAGGTCATGATCCACCAGCCGCTGGGCGGTATGCAGGGGCAGGCGACGGATATTGAAATCCACGCCCGTGACATCCTCAAGACCCGTGCCCAGCTGAACCGCATCCTCGCGGAACGCACCGGCCAGCCGCTCGAGAAAATCGAGCGCGATACCGAGCGCGATTACTTCCTCGAGGCCGACGAGGCCAAGGCATATGGCCTGGTCGATCAGGTGATCAGCAAACGGTCCTGAAAACCGCTCTCGCGCGGTCCCAAGCGGCGTTTCTCCTCTGGGAAAACGCCGTTTCCTATTTCGCTATCATGTCCGCATCCATCTCCTGAGGCATCCCTTCCATGGCCGAGAAAAAAGGCTCTTCCAGCGAAAAGACCCTGTACTGTTCCTTCTGCGGAAAGAGTCAGCACGAAGTCAAAAAATTGATTGCCGGTCCCTCGGTATTCATTTGCGACGAGTGCATTGATCTGTGCAATGAAATCATCCGGGATGAACTTCCCGACGGCTCGGCCCAGAAAGAGCCACGCAGCGACCTGCCGACGCCTGCCGAGATCAAGACGAATCTCGACAACTATGTGATCGGGCAGGACATCGCCAAGCGCACCCTCGCCGTGGCGGTCTACAACCACTACAAACGCCTGCGTCACAAGGAAAAGTCGAAGAAGGACGATGTCGAACTGGCCAAGAGCAACATTCTGCTGATCGGCCCGACCGGCTCCGGAAAGACGCTGCTGGCGCAAACGCTCGCTCGCATGCTCGACGTGCCTTTCGTGATGGCGGACGCCACTACGCTAACCGAAGCGGGTTACGTGGGGGAGGATGTGGAAAACATCGTCCAGAAGCTTCTGCAGAGTTGCAATTACGAGGTCGAGCGTGCCCAGCGCGGTATTGTCTACATCGACGAGATCGACAAGATTTCGCGCAAGTCGGACAACCCGTCGATCACCCGTGACGTGTCGGGCGAAGGCGTGCAACAGGCTTTGCTGAAGTTGATCGAAGGCACGATGGCAAGCATCCCGCCGCAGGGCGGGCGCAAGCACCCGAATCAGGATTTCCTGCAGGTCGACACCACGAACATTCTGTTCATCTGCGGCGGCGCATTTTCCGGTCTTGAAAAGGTGATCGAATCACGCACCGACGCCTCGGGGATCGGCTTCGGCGCCACCGTGCGCGGCAAGGAAACCCGAACGCTGACCGAAGTGTTCAACGCGATCGAGCCGGAAGACCTGATCAAGTTCGGCATCATTCCCGAGCTCGTCGGGCGTATGCCGGTGGTGACGACCCTGACCGAGCTCAGTGAAGATGCCCTGGTGCAGATCCTGACCGAGCCGAAAAATGCGCTCGTCAAACAATACGCCCGGCTGCTCGCGATGGAAGGTGTCGATCTGGAAATTCGACCTGGTGCGCTCAAGGCCATCGCCAAGAAGGCGTTGGCACGCAAGACCGGTGCGCGTGGTCTTCGGTCGATTTTGGAGCACGCGCTGATCGACACGATGTTCGAACTGCCCAACGCCACCAACGTCGACAAGGTCGTGGTCGACGAAAGCACGATCGAAGAAAACAAGGCTCCGCTGCTGCTCTATCGCGAAGCCGCCAAGAAGGCCTGAGGCATCGGCGCTGTCGCGCCCTGTTGCAGGCTTCGGGCGAATCCGACTTACTCTTTGCCGCAGTCCGGCGATCGGCTTCATGCCGTGCCTATCGCCGGGGCGCCCGCCTTGAAATGGCGGGTCTGCCATCCACATGCCGCAGGTTCACTTTAGGATTTCCATGTCCGGCCATACACCCCTTCCTGCAGACCCGATCGACTTGCCGCTGCTGCCGCTGCGCGACGTGGTCGTGTTTCCTCACATGGTGATTCCGCTGTTCGTCGGGCGACCCAAGAGCATCAAGGCGCTCGAGCTTGCGATGGAGGCCGAACGCCGCATCATGCTGGTTGCTCAAAAAACCGCAGCCAAGGACGAACCCGCAGTCGACGACATGTTCGACGTCGGTTGCGTTTCCACCATCCTGCAAATGCTCAAGCTGCCGGACGGCACGGTGAAGGTTCTGGTCGAGGGGCAGCAGCGCGCCTCGGTGGGCAAGATCACCGATTCCGAGACCCACTTCGTCGCAACGGTAACGCCGATTCCCGAAGGGGAAGCCGATCGCCAGAGCAGCGAAGTCGAGGCGCTACGCCGTGCGGTCATGCAGCAGTTCGACCAGTACGTAAAACTCAACA
>JAKONS010000387.1 GCA_022701845.1 Burkholderiaceae bacterium | reverse complement strand
TCACCGAAATGGACTACCTCGAGGGCGCCGCCTGGAAGACCCGGCTCGACAAGGCGACGGTCGAGTTCCAGAACGTCTGGAAGACCTCGCCGTGGAGCGACACCGCCAAGTGAGCGGGCGGTAGCGCCGCCGCGGGGCCGGCGGGGGCGGGCTGGGTTAAAACCGGGGCCCTTTCCCCCATCCGCCACCCGCACTTTCTGCCGGCCAGCGTGTCGGCCCGGAACCGAAAAATGAAGAGACAAACCCTGATGCGCCTCGCGGCGGGCGCAGCCCTCGCCGCCGCCACCTTCGCCCTGCCGGCGGCTGCCGCCACCTGGCCGGAGCGGCCGATCCGCCTGGTGGTGCCCTTCCCGCCCGGGCAGGCCACCGACATCTTCGCCCGCGCCCTGGCCGAGCAGCTCGGCAAGCGCCTGGGCCAGCCGGTGGTGGTCGACAACAAGGGCGGCGCCGGCAGCAACATCGGCACCGAAATGGTGGCGCGGGCGCCGGCCGACGGCTACACCCTGCTGGTCGCCGGCAGCGCCATGGCGGTCAACCACACCCTCTACAAGACGCTGCCCTACGACGTGAAGCAGGACCTGGTCGGCATCTCGCTGATCGCCAAGGTGCCGCTGGTGTTTTTGGCCACGCCGGCCTCGGGCATCACCTCGGTCGACCAGTTGATCCGCCGCGCCCGCGCCGAGCCCGGGGTGCTGAACTACGCCAGCGCCGGCGTCGGCGGCACCCAGCACCTGTCGGCCGAGATGTTCAAGGCGGCCACCGGCACCTTCATCACCCACATCCCGTATCGCGGCAGCGGCCCGGCGCAGGCCGACTTCATGGCCGGCCAGGTGCCGCTGATGGTCGATTCGGTCACCGCCGCGCTGCCGCTGATCCAGGCCAAACGCGCGGTGCCGCTGGCCGTCACCTCCACCACCCGCTCGGCGCAGCTGCCCGGCGTGCCGGCGATGCGCGAGACCGGCGTGGCGTCGCTCAAGGGCTTCGAGGGCGTCGGCTGGCTCGGCCTGATGGCGCCGGCCCGCACCCCGCCCGAGGTGCTGGCCCGGCTGCACCAGGAGGTCACCGAGATCCTGCAGTCCGAGCAGATGGTGCGTTTCATCGGCGACCGCGGCTCGGTCGCCTCGCCCACCACCGGGCCGGAATTCGACCGCTTCATCCAGTCGGAGATCGTGAAGTGGGGCGAGGCGGTGAAACGCTCCGGCGCCACGGCGCAGTAGCCGGTTCTAGCGCGCCGCGTCGCGCGCCAGTGCGCGGTCGCGGGTCTCGGCGAAGTTGTCCGGCAGCGCGTGCAGGTCGAGCCGGCGGCCGGCCTTGACCAGCTGGCTCGGGATGTCGTGGCCGATCAGCGCCGGCAGGCGGGCGCTGGCGGCCAGCAGGGCGGGCAGGTCGACGCCGGTGTCGTAGCCCATCAGCTCCAGCGCATGCACGATCTCCTCGGTGCAAACGTTGCCGGTGGCGCCCGGCGCATAGGGGCAGCCGCCGATGCCGCCGAAGGAGGCGTCGAAGCGGTCGGCGCCGCCGGCGATGCCGGCCAGCACGTTGGCCAGGCCCATGCCGCGGGTGTTGTGGAAATGCAGGGTGAGCGGCGTGCCGGGAAAGCGCTGCAGGAAGGCCCGGGTCAGCCGCTCGACCTGGGTCGGGTAGGCCATGCCGGTGGTGTCGCACAGGGTGACGCCGTCGGCGCCCAGCTCGTCGATATAGCGCGCGCACCAGTCGAGCACCGCCGATTCCGCCACGTCGCCCTCCATCGGGCAGCCGAAGGCGCACGACAGCGACACGTTCACCGCCACGCCCGCGGCGCGCGCGGCGGCGGCGGCCTGCGCCAGCACCGCGAAGCTCTGCGCCTGCGTCATCTGCAGGTTGGCCAGGTTGTGGCTGTGGCTGGCCGACATCACCAGGTTCAGCTCGCCGGCGCCGGATTCGATGGCGCGCTCGGCGCCGCGCAGGTTGGGCACCAGCGCGGTGTAGACCACGCCGGGCTCCCGGCGGATCTCGTTGAAGACGATCTCGGCGTCGCGCAGCTGCGGGATCGCCTTGGGCGAGACGAAGGAGCTGACCTCGATCTTGGCCAGGCCGGCGGCCGACAGGGCGTCGACCAGGGCGATCTTCTCGGCGGTGTCGACGAAGCGCTGCTCGACCTGCAGGCCGTCGCGCGGGCCGACTTCCTGCACATGGATGCGGCGGCGGGCACCGTCCCAGACGGTGGCGGGGGGGGTGGGGGTGGTGTTCGATGCCAGGGTGTTCATGCCACGATCTTCCGGTTGCGCAATGCCGCGATGTCCTCGCCCGACAGGCCGATGCCGGCCAGCACCGTGTCGGTGTCGTCGCCCAGCCCGGGCGCCGAGGAGCGCACCCGGCCCGGCGTGCCCATCAGCTTGGGCACGATGCCCGGCACGTCGATCTCGTGGCCGTCGCGGGTGCGCTGTTTCAGCACCATGTCGCGGGCGCGGTAGTGCGGGTCTTCGACGATGTCCTGCGCGGTGTAGACCCGGCCGGCCGGCACCTTGGCCTCGCCCAGCAGCGCCAGCACCTCGGCCGACGGCCGCTGCTGCGTCCAGGCGCCGATGGCCGCGTCGAGCTCCTCCACCCGGGCGACGCGGCCGGCGTTGTCGGCCAGGGCCGGGTCGGTGCCCAGGTCGTCGCGGCCGATCACCGCCATCAGCCGGCGGAAGATGCTGTCGCCGTTGCCGGCGATCAGCACCACCGCGCCGTCGCCGCAGCGGTAGGCGTTGCTGGGCGCGATGCCGGGCAGGGCGCTGCCGGCGGGCTCGCGCACCGCGCCGAAGGCGCTGTATTCCGGCACCAGGCTCTCCATCACGTTGAACACCGCCTCGTGCAGCGCCACGTCGATCACCTGGCCGCGGCCGCCGTTGACCTTGCGGTGGTAGAGCGCGGTCAGCACGCCGATGGTGCCGTGCAGCGCGGCCAGGGTGTCGCCGATCGAGATGCCGCAGCGCACCGGCACCCGGTCGGGCTCGCCGGTGAGGTGGCGCAGCCCGCCCATCGCCTCGCCGATGGCGCCGAAGCCCGGCAGGTCGCGGTAGGGGCCGGTCTGGCCGTAGCCGCTGATACGCAGCATGATCAGGCCGGGGTTCTGCGCGGCCAGCGACTCGTACGACAGCCCCCAGCCCTCCAGCGTGCCGGGGCGGAAGTTCTCGATCAGCACATCGGCCTGGGCGATCAGCCGGCGGGCGATGTCCTGGCCTTCCGGGTCGCGCAGGTCGAGCGCGATCGAGCGCTTGTTGCGCGACTGCACCTGCCACCACACCGAGGTGCCGTCCTGGATCAGGCGCCAGTTGCGCAGCGGGTCGCCGGCGCCGGGGGCCTCGATCTTGATCACGTCGGCGCCGAAGTCGCCCAGGGTCTTGCCGGCGAAGGGGCCGGCGATCAGCTGGCCCATCTCGACGACCTTCAGGCCGTCGAGCGCGCCCGGTGTCAGGGAAAAAGGCGTCGTCATGCGGTGTGCTCCTTGAATGCGGTGCTGCGGAAAAAAAGCGGTGGCGCGCGGTGCTCAGTCGACGCTGGCGCCGCTGTCCTTGACGATTCTTGCCCAGCGCGGCAGATCGTCGCGCACCAGGGTGGCGAACTGCTCGGAGGTGGAGGTGAACGGCTCGCAGCCGACGGTGGCGAGCTTCTCGCGCGCGTCGGGCGTGGCCATCGCCTTGTCGACCGCGGCCTGCAGCTTGGCGATCACCGCCTTGGGCGTGCCGGCCGGCGCGAACAGCCCGTACCACGGCGTCGAGCCGAAGCCCTTGAGCGTCTCGCCGATGGTGGGCACGTCGGGCAGGGTGGAGATGCGCTTCTCGTTGACCACTCCCAGCACCTTGAGTTTGCCGCTCTTGATGAAGGAGATCGACGACGGCAGGCTCTGCACGCTGACCTGCACCTGGCCGCCGACCACGTCGGTCACCGCCGCCGAGGCGCCCTTGTACGGCACATGGGTCAGGTGGATGCCGGCGGCCTTGTTGAGCATCTCGCCGATCAGGTGGTTGAGGGTGCCGTTGCCGGCCGAGGCGATGGTGTATTTGTCGGGCGCGGCCTTGGCGGTGGCGATGAACTCGCTCATGGTCTTCGGCGGGAACGCGTTGTTGGCCACCAGCACATAGCCGGCGGTGGCCACCGGCGAGACCGGCTCGAAATCCTTCACCGGGTCGAAGCCGGTGTTCTTGTAGAGCGCCGGGTTGATCACATGCGCGCTGTTGACCGTCAGCAGCAGGGTGTAGCCGTCGGGGCGGGCCTTGGCGGCGGCGGCGGTGCCGATGTTGCCGCCGGCGCCGGGCCGGTTGTCGACGACGAACGACTGGCCCAGCGACTCGGTCAGCTTCTGCAGCACGATGCGGGCGATGGTGTCGTTGGCGCCGCCGGGGGCCTGCGGCACGATCACCGTGACCGGGCGGGTGGGATAGGCGTCGTCGGCGAAGGCGGGGCCGGCGGCCAGCGTGGCCAGAGCGCAGGCGGCGATCAGGCGGCGGGTGGGGTTCATGGCGTTTGTCTCTCTTGTCTTGGGGGGGGTGTCGGGAGCGGGATCAGGCGGCGTCGGGCGGCATCAGGCGAACAGCCAGGGCTCGACGGTGCGGCGGCGGGTTTCGTAGGCGCGGATCGCATCGGCCCGCGCCAGGGTCAGGCCGATGGCGTCCAGCCCTTCCAGCAGGAACTGCTTGCGCTCCGGCGCGATGTCGAAGGCGATGGCCGGGCCGCCGTCGGGGGTGAGGGTCTGGGCCGGCAGGTCGATGGCCCAGCGCATGCCGGGCCGCGCCGCCAGCAGCGCGAACAGCCGGTCGACGGTGGCGGCTTCCAGCACGATCGGCAGCATGCCGTTCTTGAAGCAGTTGCCGTAGAAGATGTCGGCGAAGCTCGGCGCCACCAGCGCGCGGATGCCGAAGCCGTGCAGCGCCCAGGGCGCGTGTTCGCGGCTGGAGCCGCAGCCGAAGTTCTCGCGCGCCAGCAGGATCTGTGCGCCCTGGAAGGCCGGCTGGTTCAGCGCGAAATCCGGGTTGCGCGGGCGCAGCGACACATCCTGGCCGGGTTCGCCCCGGTCCAGGTAGCGCCACTCGTCGAACAGGTTGTCGCCGAAGCCGGTGCGGCGGATCGACTTCATGAACTGCTTCGGGATGATCGCGTCGGTGTCGACGTTGGCGCGGTCCAGCGGCACGGCGACCGCGTCGAGGGTGGTGAAGGCTTCCATCACACGGTCTCCAGGGTGGCGGTCACATCGACGAAACGGCCGGCGATGGCGGCCGCGGCGGCCATCGCCGGGCTCATCAGGTGGCTGCGGCCGCCGGCGCCCTGCCGGCCCTCGAAATTGCGGTTCGAGGTGGAGGCGCAGCGCTCGCCCGGCTCCAGCCGGTCGGCGTTCATGCCCAGGCACATCGAGCAGCCGGGCTCGCGCCACTCGAAACCGGCGGCGCGGAACAGCCGGTCGAGCCCTTCCGATTCGGCTTGCGCCTTGACCAGGCCCGAGCCCGGCACCACCAGCGCCTGGCGAATGCTGGCGGCCACCCGGCGGCCCCGGATCACCGCGGCAGCGGCGCGCAGGTCCTCGATGCGGGCGTTGGTGCAGGAGCCGATGAACACCTTGTCCGGGCGGATCTCGCCCATCGGCGTGCCGGGCGCCAGGCCCATGTAGGCCAGCGCGCGTTCCATGCCGGCGCGCCGCACCGGGTCGGGCTCGGCGGCCGGGTCGGGCACCGCGCCGCCCACCGGCACCACCATGTCGGGCGAGGTGCCCCAGGTCACCATCGGCTGCAGTTCCTCGGCCTGCAGCAGCAGGGTGCTGTCGAAATACGCGCCGCGGTCGCTCACCAGGGTGCGCCAGTGGGCGACGGCCGCGTCCCACTGCGCGCCGGTCGGGGCGTAGGGCCGGCCGCGCAGGTAGTCGATCGTCTTGTCGTCGACCGCGACCAGGCCCACCCGGGCGCCTGCCTCGATCGCCATGTTGCACAGCGTCATGCGGCCTTCCATCGACAGGCCGCGCACCGCTTCGCCACCGAACTCGATCGCGTAGCCGGTGCCGCCGGCGGTGCCCAGCCGGCCGATGATCGCCAGGATCATGTCCTTGGCGGTGAGGCCGGCCGGCAATGTGCCGTCGACCCGCACCTTCATCGTCTTCATCGGCCGCATCGCCAGGGTCTGGGTGGCCAGCACATGCTCCACGTCGGAGGTGCCGACACCGAAGGCCAGCGCCGCGAAGGCGCCGTGGGTGCTGGTGTGCGAATCGCCGGCCACCACCGTCATGCCGGGCAGGGTGGCGCCTTGCTCCGGGCCGATGACATGGATGATTCCCTGCTGCCGGCTGGTGATGCCGAACTGGGTGATGCCGAACTCGTTGCAGTTCAGGTCGAGCTGGCGCACCTGCATGCGCGACAGCGGGTCCTCGATGGCGTCGATGCCGGTGCGCTCGGCCGGCGTGGTGGGCACGTTGTGGTCGGCGGTGGCGATCACCGTCTCGCGCCGCCAGGGCTTGCGGCCGGCCAGGCGCAGGCCTTCGAAGGCCTGCGGGCTGGTCACCTCGTAGACCAGGTGGCGGTCGACGTAGAGCAAGGCCTCGCCCTCGCTGTCGCCCTCGCGCGGCGGTTCGACCAGATGGCT
>JAKONS010000361.1 GCA_022701845.1 Burkholderiaceae bacterium | reverse complement strand
CGCCGACCGTCACGGTGCCACCGGTGTTCTGCCGGTGGTCCTGCCGGCCGGTAACGCTGCCGGCGCGAACCTGCTCGTCGCTGCCGGTGGCCAGGGTGTCGAAGACGACGTCCCGCCCGGCGTGCAGCCGGGCTTGCCCGCCGGCACTGATCTGGCCTGCGGTGTCCACGATGTCCTGTCCGGCGTCGAGCACGAGCGTCTGGCCGGCGACGATGCGGGCGGTGTTCGATGCGCTGGTGGCGCTCCGGATGGATGCGGTGTCGCCGCCGGCGCTGCTCCAGTTCTGGGTGACCGAGAGGCTCTCGTTGCGGATGTCGCCGCCGGCCTTGATGCCGAGCGCATCGGCCGACAGGGTGCCGCCCTGGTTGATGACGTCGGCGCTGGCCACCAGCACCGCTTTGCGGGTGCCGGCACCGCCGATGACGCCGCCGCGGTTGACGATGGTGCCGGCGTCGATGCTGAGCGCATTGCCGGTGATGAGCGCGCCGTCTTCGGCCAGCACGCCCGCGCCGAGCCGGGCCAGGTACACATGCGGCACCAGCACCTGCTGGGTGCTGCCGTCGGGCAGGCTGACGGTTTCGGTTTGCAGCCAGACGATGTCGGTGGTGAGGCTGGCCATCTGCGCGGCTGACAGGCTGACGCCGGGGACCAGGCCGTATTGCCGGGCGTAGGTGACACCGGAGTCCAGCAGGGCCTGGTACTGGTCGAGGTCGCTGGCATGGCCGGCCAGGTAGCGCCTGCCGGTCAGTTTTTCGATCTGCCGGTTGACGAGTTGCTGCTCGTAGAAGCCGTCGCCCAGGCGTTTTTGCGTGGTCGCCGGGTCGAGGCCGAGGGCCTTGAGCAGGTAGTCGCTGGAGAGCCATTCGCGGTAGTTGGCGAAGGCCGGGCGGGTTTCGTAGAGGGTGGGCACGTCTGCCTGCGGCCGGGCCACGAAGAGCGCGCCGGGGCTGTCGATGAAGCCGCCGGCCGCGTCCTGGGTGCTGCCGAACCGGCCGACGGTGGCGGTGCCGGAGGGCGCGGCGGCGGGTGCGGGCCGGCCGCCGGAGGCGAGGTCGACACGCTCGAGGATGTGGGCCGCGGTGCCGGCCGACAGGTCGATGTTGCGCACCGTCTGGCCGGTGATGCCGACGCCCAGCGCGCCCGAGAGCAGGCCGCGTTCGCCGCCGATGCGCAGCGAGATGTCGGGCTGGTTCCAGGGCAGTACGGTGCCGTTGGCGAAGGTGGAGGTTCCCTCGAAGCGGTAGTGCCGGTAGAGGCCGAGGGCTTCGTTGGTGACGGTGCCCGCGCCCGGGGTGGTGGCGACGATGTCGAGCCGGCCGCCGGCGATGACGTCGCCGAAGCGATTGGTCATGCTGTCCGCATAGGCGATCCGGATGTTGCCGCCGGCGGCGATGCGGGCCGCCGCGCCCAGGCTGGCGGTGTCGTCGACGGCGGTGGTGGTGACGTCGCGCCGGAGTTCGGACAGCGCGGTCGAAGGGCCCAGGATGCGCTGGGTGTCGCGGATGATGGTGGTGGTCGGGTCGGTGTATTGCCAGGGCTGGGTGAGCACCACGCACTGGGTGGTGCAGCGGCCGTAGGCGGCATCGAACGGTACCGCGGTGTCCCAGCGGATGATGGCTTCCTGGCCCGGCCACCAGGCGGTGTCGGCGGCCGACGGGACCTGGTCGGGGTTGGCGACGCCGTCGGTGCGCACCGTGTAGTAGATGACCCGGGTGCCTTCGGTGAGGGTGACGCGTTCGCGGTGGCCGTAGCCGCCGTAGAAGCCGGCGCGGCCGCTGAAATAGCTGCTGTCGTTGGCATGGGTGCGGACCACCGCCCGGCCGATGGTCTGGCCGTCCGGGGTGACGACGCTGCCGTTCTCCAGGATGTCGGCCGGGTCCAGGTAGAACAGCTGGTAGGCGGTGAGGTTGGTGCCGTTGACCGAGTTGCGGTAGTTGGTGTCGTGGCGGGCGTTGTTGTGCCACCAGCCGGGCATCGTCAGGGTGTGGGTTTCGGTGAGGCTCGGCGTCTGGCCTGTCGCCAGCAGGGGCCGTTCGTTGAGCACGCTGGTGGCGCCGATGTCGATGTTGCGACCGGCCTCGATGGTGGCCGCACGGTTGACCAGCTGTGCCGTGGTGATGGCGATGTCGCCTGCGCTGTAGAGCGTGGCGCCGTCGCGGTTGGCGACGCTTTCGGTGCCGCGCAGGTTCGCGCTACCGGTGGCGCCGATGAGGGCGGCGCTGCCGGTGTTGGTGATGGTGCGGGCCCTCAGGGCGACATCGCCGCCGGTGATGGCGCCGGTGTTGGCGATGCTGTCGGCGGCGGCGCCGATGCTGTCGCCGGTGATCTCGCCGGCATTGACCAGGGCGCCGGTGGCCTGCAGTTCGACCCGGCCGGCCTGCAGCACGCCGCCGGCCGCGTTGGCGAGCGAGGCGGATTCGGTGCGCAGCCTGCCGCGCGCCTCCAGGGTGCCGGTGTTGACGAGCGCGCCGGCGACATGCAGGTCGAGATCGCCGCCGGCGTGCAGCAGGCCGGCGTGGGCGAGGTCGCCGGCCAGCGCGATGCGCAGGCCGGCATC
>JAKONS010000332.1 GCA_022701845.1 Burkholderiaceae bacterium | reverse complement strand
AGCCGACGATCACCCGCTTATCCGCGAGGGCCTGCGACGTGTTCTGCTGACGACGGGTGAACGCTGGGTGGTGCAGGACTGCGCCAATGGATTCGAGGCGATCGAGCATTTGCGGCGCGAGACTTTCGATGTGCTGGTGACCGACCTCTCGATGCCGGGCATGGGCGGTTTGGATCTCATCAAACGTGTACGCCATGAGCTGCCGGCTATCAGGGTGCTGGTGCTCAGCATGCACGCTGAAGAGCAATACGCCCTACGGGCCTATCGCTCCGGAGCCCACGGTTACCTCTGCAAGGATGCCGCAGGCCGCGAACTGGTCACTGCCATCAGCCGGATCATGTCCGGGCGCATGTACGTGCCGACCGATCTCGTCGACACGATCTTCATGCAGCTCGGCGGTGGCGTTGCGGGCGGAAAAGACGCGGTGCTGACCGATCGCGAACTAGAAGTGTTGAGGCGATTCGTGCACGGACAAAGACCGAGCGATATCGCGGCGGCAATGTGCATATCCGTCAAAACGGTCAGTTCGCACAAATCCCGCATCCTTGAAAAGCTGCATCTCCCGACTACCGCCGCGATGATCCGGTACGGCGTAGAACTCGACATCGACGGAGCGCATGGGACGACCGGCCTCCCAGGTCGCGCCAGCGGCGGGGATTCGAGTGGCGCCGCACGTTGAAGCGGCCCCGGCTGAGTGGGCCGCTGCACGGCGTTTCGGCATCGCGTTCGCGCTCTATGCGTCGGCCTTGACACTGCGATGGGCTGCATTGCCCCTCGATGCCGGCTTTGTGTATGCGAGCTTCTATCCAGCGACGGTGGCCGCTTTCCTGCTCTGCGGCCATAGAGCGGGCTGGGCATGCGCAGTGTCGAGTGGCTTGACCGGATACCTTTTTTTCCCTGCCCCCGCGACTGCGCCGGCCTACCAGGGCGTGATCGCCCTGGCGGTTTTCGCTGGCGCGACACTGCTGGTGGACCGGCTTGTTTGGTGGCGCGAGAGCTTGCTGCGACAGCTGCGCTTGGCCGAAAAACACTTGAGGAGTGTTCTCGAGCGCCAGACTGAACTTGTCCTGCGGATCGGGCCGGACCGCGCCGTGCTGTATGCCAATCAGGCCTGCGGTCTTTTCTTTGGCTTGCCACTTCAGGCCATCGCGGGCTGCTCCTGGAGCGCGTTGATTGACGCGCGCGACATACCGATGGTGGAAAGCGCTTGGCGCCGCCTGGCGGCCGGCACGGCCGACGCGGTGGTGGAGAGCCGAATCAGGGCGCAAGACGGCAAGACCTTTTGGTACCAGTTCGTCTGTCATGCCAGCTTCGCGGAAGACGGCACTTTGGTGGAAATCCTCGTCGTCGGCCGCGACGTAACCGAGCGGCGCGATCTGGAAAGACGTCTGGCCGACAAGCTGCAAGAGGCGGAGGATCTCTACGACAACGCGCCTTGCGGCTATTGTTCGCTCGCCCAGGACGGCACCATCCTGCGGATCAACACGACCGCGTTGGCATGGCTCGGATGCAGCCGCGCGGACACGGTGGGTCGTCTGAAGCCATCCGACTTCCTCGATGCCGAGGGGCGCGATCTTTTCGCCCGCTGGTTCGAGGAGTTGAAGGCGATGCGCACGGTCGGGGGTGCCGAGTTCGACTTGACGGGTCGCGATGGAATGCGACGCCGGGTCGGCATGACTGCGACGCTTCAACGCGACGAATATGGAGCATTGCGCATGAGCCATGCAGTCATGCACGACGTGACCGAGATGGCCGACGCACGCGAACGGCTGGCGGACCTGGTGCATACACAGCAATCCAGACTCGACGACGCTGGCAAACGATTGCGCGTGGAAGCAGCTCGGCTGCGTTGCATATTCGAATCGGTTAGCGATGCGATTCTGGCGGTTGACGACCGCAGGACGGTCGTGCTGGCCAACGCTGCTGCGGACAGCATGTTCGGTTGCACCGGCGGGGCATTGGTGGGACTTTCGCTGGACCGAATGCTGTGTGACTGCGACCTTCTTTGGCAGCGGGCACGAGCCGCAGAGCCTGGAGCGGGGTTTGGCCACGAGATGCATGGGCGTCGCACGGATGGGTCGGTTTTTCCGCTCAGTGCGGCCATGGCGCGTGCGGAAGTCGACGGCCAGTTCCTATTCACGGCCGTGTTCCGCGACTTGACCGAATACGTGTGTGCAGAGCGATCTCTTCATGCGGGCAGGGCGCTGCTCGATGCAGCCCTGGCGAGCATGCAGGATGCGGTCGTGATCGCCGATTCGGATGGCCGCCTGGTCGAATTCAACGACGCGTTCGTCTCTTTTCACCGTTTTGGTAACCGCTCCGACTGCATGACACGGTTGGTGGACTACCCCCTGTTGTTCGAGGTCAGCGATGCGGACGGCCGACCTGTGCCCCAAGAAGCATGGCCTCTGCGCCGCGCGCTGCGCGGGGAGGTCGCCAGTCAGATCGAATACCGCGTGCGCCGTATCGATACGAATGCCCAGTGGGTCGGCAGTTACAGTTTTTCGCCAGTGCGGGGGGCTGGTGGCGCATCGGGCGGCGCAGTGCTCAGCATGCGTGATGTGACGCTTTGGCATGGAACGCAGGCAGAGCTGCACACATCGCAGCGCCTCCTTCGCCAGTTGCTCAAGGTACAGGACGACGTGGCGCAGGAGGAGCGCAAACGCATTGCGCGCGATATTCACGACGATCTGCTGCAGCAGCTCGCCGCCATTCGTCTCGAAGTCGGCATATGGGAGCAGTCGTCAGATCCGCAGGATTGCGTTCGCACGGTGGACCGCATGGTGTCGCAGACGATCGCAGCGACCCGCCGGATCGTCAATGACCTGCGTCCACAGGCCCTCGAGGAGTTCGGTCTGGTAGCAGCGATGCAGGCCCTGACCGGATCGTTCGCACGGCGAAGCAGCGTTCAGGTGGAGCTTGACGTGGATCCAGGTGTGGAGCCCCTGCTGGCTGCTGCACCGGCCATCTCCACCTGCATTTTCCGTGTGGCGCAGGAAGCGCTTCACAACGTCGAAAAGCACGCGATTGCGCGGCAGGTGAGCGTGCGTTTGAGCAGCCTCGAGCAGGGTCGGGTCGGTTTGTCGGTGATGGACGACGGCCAGGGCATGGACGCGCGTGGAGTGCACCGGTCGGACGCTTTCGGACTCCTGGGCATCCATGAGCGAGTCAGGTCGCTCGGCGGAGACTTGCACATCCGCAGCCGTTCTGGTGCGGGTTTTTGCCTGACGATCGATTTACCGGCAAGGGACGTGGCGCCTGTCGCATGGAGCGAGCCGGGCAACCCCATCCGGCCGGTAGCCATCGTCACGATCGACCGCGCCGGGTAGGCGTACTCATCCGGAAGACCTCAACGTTGCGGCACCAGGCCTCGTATACGTGCGACCGCGACTGCCTGCGCCCGGCTATGGGCGTGGAGCTTGCGAAATATGTTGCGTACATGGCTGTTGACGGTCTGCTCGCTGATCGCCAGCCGCTGTGCCACTTCATCGCTGGTATGGCCTGCCGCGATCAGCTGGAGGACCGCACGTTCCCGCTGGGTGACATCGGTCGTCGGAGGGGGCGAGGCTGTACCGGTGAATTCATGCGCCTCGCCGAACTGCGTGACCAGCCGGCGGACGATGACCGGCGAGGTGGTGAATCCTCCGTTGACCACCTCCAGAACCGCGCGGACGAAGTCCCGGAACCAGGAGTGTTTGTGGAGAAATCCGGAAGCGCCGGCCTGGAAGGCCTTGATCGCCTGTCGTTCGTCATCGACGTGGGACAGCACGATCGCCTCGACGGCTTCCCGTGTCCGCTTGGCTGCCTGCACCAGTTCAAGCCCATTGCCGTCCGCAAGATGCAGGGCGACCATCAGGAGGTCGAAGTCATGCCTGCGGTTGATGGTGCGCAGTGCGCCCGCGAAATTCTCCTCTTCGCCCATCAGCACTATTCGGCCGTCTGCGGCGAAGTCGTGCGAGATATTGCGGCGCATGCCACTGTCGGAGTCGACCAGGAACACCCGCACCGGCACGCTCCGCTGACCGATGAGATAGGGAGGCCATGTCTCGCTCGGCCGTCTCAGCCATTGCGACAACATATCCTCCTGTGCTGCCGATGGGGCGTTCTTCACGGTTGGCAACGGCGTCTCGGAAATGTAGGTGGCACCCATAGGTTCTCCTCGATATCGGTGCACCACATCTTCTGCAGCAGGAGCCGGCGGACATTGCGATTAGTCAAAGAGCGCTTTGCCGGATACCGACGGGCGGGCAGACCTACCGCGGACGACTGCTTGAAACCCTGGCAGGCTGGAAAAACAGATATTCGCCGCGTCCCATGCCCGGCGTGACCGTGTAGCCGGAACATCGGTCTTCCAGGCAATCCACCCGGACGATGCGTGGCCACAAGGTCGCCGCCGTCGGATAGCCCGGAAGATATTGTGGCGCGTGCCACACCCCGAGGTCGCCGACCGGACTTGCATTCTCGAAGCCGGAGGAGTTCTGCATTCCGCTGCCGAGCGAAACCCGCTCGATCGCGAGCTCGCGGGAATGAGCCGGCATGGAAACCAGCATTACCGAGATAAAAAGGCCCGCACGGAAATCGGTTTTCATGGTGTGACTCGATGGCTGTCTGGTGACGAGGGTGGCTGCGGCCTCAGTTGTTGCCTCGCGGGATCTCGCTCACCTGCAGGCTCCGGTCGGGTACCGAACCAGATCGGGCTGTCTGCTGCTGGAGAGCGGCTGCAATCGGGGTGGATGCCGCGGTGGGCGATGCTGCCAATGCACCGAAACTGTCGATGCGTTCCTGGGCCGACATGGACTGTGGGCAGCGTGTGCCCGTCATTTCCAGCGCGGCCATCGCAGCAGGATCCATGCAGTCCATGGCGAGGGAGGCTGCCTTCATGCCCTTGTTCCATAGTTCACGGCTCATCTTCAGGCGCTTGCAGTGCTCGTCCGTCCAGGTGGTGCCGAAGCTGATGCCGACTCCTGGCACGTTCGCACTGCCCGACGAACTTCCCATGCAGGTGTCGTTGCTGGTGGTGAGGTTGGGACCTCCGACAGAAGGCACGTTTTTCAGGGTATAGGTCCCCTGGTATTCCACGATGTTCCGGGTCGTGCCGGAGCTGAAGATGTTCTGGTTGGTGTCGTTGGTCGAACGCGTGGTGATGTCCGAGGGACTGGAAAAATTCATTGACTGGTTATTGCCCTGCGCACTGGTGCTGGTTGTGCTGGTGCTGCTGCTGACCGGTGCAGCTTCCTGTCCGAAGGCTAAAGAGCCGGACATGGCGAGAAGCAGAAGGAAGAGTCCAGTCTTTTTCATGATGGTGTCCTGAAGCAGGGGAGAGCCGAAACCGTCCCCCGCCGGGCTGGTGGATTACTGGGCCGATGCGGTGGCCCCCGACGACGCGCCGCCGCTGGTCCCGCCACCGTTGGTGAAGGTGCCCGAATTGCCGAAGTGCACATTGACCAGGCCGGATGAGCCGCCGAGCGAGTTCGCCGATGCAGCGGTATTGGTCGACGCTCCGTTGAGCGACAAGGCGCCGGCGCTCGCGTTGTATCCCGAGGACGTGCCCGAGGTGTTCGTGACCAGGGCGGCGCCACCACCGGGGCCGGCCGAACTTGCGGCTTGGTTGCCCGTCGCGGATGTCGCGCTACCGATGGCGGTACCGCTTACCGGGTGGGCGTTCACGACGTTGAAATTCGACAAGGCGGCGGAGTTGGCGGAGGAATTGCTCTGCGCCGTACCGCCCGCCGCCGCATTGCCGACGGTAGCCGAGCCGCTGCTGACCGTCCCGGTTGTCGACGCGGTCCCGCCGACGACGGCGAGGCCAGCACTTCCCAGAAGGTTGCCCGCGCTCACGCTCTGACCCATGGCAGTCGCACCGGCACCGGCTGACGCATTGTTGACGCTGATACCGGCGCCATTGCCCGAACTGGCAGCACCCGCCGTGGTGGACGACGAAGCGCTGGTTCCGGTGGCTGTAGCAGCCATCGCGGAACTGCTGACCGCGGCCGATGCCATGCCGGCCAAAAGCGCCACGCCGAGGGCTATTGCAGTTTTTTTCATGTCGATTCCTTTGAAAAACTCTCGGTTCCGCCGAGCCGGGTCCATGCGATGGCAAGCCGTCGCTGTTTTCGGCAGGTAACCGATCCCAATCTCGCTTGCTCTCGGTACGTCTGCCTGGACCCAGTTTCAAGAAAAGCGGTGATTTGCTGAACCACACCTTTTAGGTAGCATTATTTGCCTGGCTGAATACTGTGATTTGCTCGAATATTCAGCGGTGAGCGATGGCTGTCGCCGTTGCGGGCTTTAATAAATGTCAATTTGCATGGGGCATCCGCAGATGTTGCCGTTTGTATTTTGAGTAACAGTGTAATTTTGGCGCGATTGTCTTGGAATTTCGTCAAGTGC
Source organism: Burkholderiaceae bacterium (assembly GCA_022701845.1). The sequence goes on along the minus strand of JAKONS010000332.1, from coordinate 2,237 downwards.
CGGGCCGGTGAATAGGGTGGGTTGGGATTTGAGTGGACGAAGCCGCTGATTGCGATTTCGCAATTCGCGCCTGCATGAGATGTCGTACCGTAGCAGGTCGCTGATTAGGCAAATGTCGGGCCGCGGGCCCGAAGGCGGGCGATGTACGCTTTTTTTATTCGCGTGGTGACAGGGCCGGCAAACAGTCTCCGTTGGCTGATTGTCGTGCCCATCTGGAATGGGTTTTAGTGCCAGTTGAGGTGAGTACTGGTGAATTTCAAAAGCGGGAAAACGCGCTTTCGGCTGGAGAAGTGGCTCCGGCGAGAATTGATTTGAACGCGGCGCTAGATAATTTGTGCGCGGCCAAGTCGAGCGAATGTGTCAATGACATTCGACCTAGATGGCTTTCCAACCAGACGGGGCTGATCTTGTCCGAAATTGGTGGTGATGCAAAAAAGAAGTTCAACAAATCATTTGCAACTATCGAAGATGCAAAGCGAATTGTTGAACTGAACCTGAAGGCGAGAGCCGCGCTTCGGCGAGAAATCGAAGTGGCGCGATCACACATTTCGCAAACCACGTCGCTGTACAGCGAACTGAAGAAACTCGCTTGGCCTAGAGTCTCCAATGCCTCAACCCCGCGCGGCGAGTAATTCTTCAAACCTGACTTGTCCGCGCTCCTTTCAAGGTGCCAGCCACCATCCGTTCCGGGCCTGCTTATGTGCGGTAACGGCGCCAAACCATCCGGCTGACGCGTCCTGGCGAGGATGTCCGAGCAACCGGGTGGCCGCGCCCGTCCGGCTACTCCGCCTTGATATTGGCTGCCTTGATGGTGCCGGCCCACTGGCGGCGGTCGGCTTCGAGGAAGCTGGCGAACTTCGCCGGCTCCATGCCCGCGACCGGCTGCGAGCCCAGGCGGGCCATCTTCTCGACCGTGCCCGGCTGCCGGACGATCTCCTGCAGCGCGTCGTAGTAGGCCTGCAGGATCGGTGCGGGCAGGCCGGCGGGTGCGAAGACGCCCTGCCAGGTCGGCATGTCGAAGCCGGCGAGGCCCTGCTCCTGCAGGGTCGGCACGTTGGGCAGCTGCGGCGCGCGCTGGGCGCTGGTCACGCCCAGGGCCTTGACCTTGCCGTCGTTGGCCAGGGCGGCGGCGGTGGTGATGTTGTCCATCGTCATGGCCAGATGGCCGCCCAGCAGGTCGGCGATCACCGGCGCCGCGCCCTTGTACGGGATGGCTTCCATCTTCACGCCCAGGCGGTGCAGCATGGCTTCGGCGATGAGGTGGTTGGAGATGCCGATGCCGGCGATGCCGTAGCTGGCCGACGGCGTGCGCGCGACATAGGCCTTGAACTCCTGCAGGTTGTTGGCCGGCACGTCCTTGTTGACGATCAGCACGTTGGGCTGCGAGGCCACCATGGTGATGGGCGTGAAGCTGGTCGGCTTGTAGGGCGTGCCCTTGGGGTTGAGCTCAAAGGTGATGGCCATCGAGCCGGCCGCCGCGATGCCGAGGGTGTAGCCGTCGGCCGCGGCGTTGGCCAGGCGGCCGGTGGCGATGTTGCCGCCGGCACCGGCGACGTTCTCGACGACGACCGGCTGGCCGAGTTTCTGGCCCAGCGGCTCGGCGATGAGCCGGGCCAGCACGTCGGCCGAGCCGCCGGGTGCGAAGCCCACCAGCAGCCTGACCGGGCGGTCGGGCTTCCAGGCGCCCTGGGCGTGCGCGGCGGCGAAGGGAAGGGTGCAGGCGAGCAGCGCGGCGCTGGCGACGAGGAGACGGCGTGACGACATGATTCGATTCCTGAAGAAGAGGATGGGTCGGATAAGGGGAGGCAAGCTGTCTCTTCTGTTGTCGGATGCGGAAAGCGGAAAGCGGAAAGCGGAAAGCGGAAATTGGGGCCAGCTCAGGCCAGCAGCTGCGCCAGCGCCTGGGCGACGATGCCGTTGGACAGCAGCGTCGGCCGCCCGGAGGCGCGCGCCACCGCGCGGCGCATCGGCTCGGTGTAGCCCATGCAGTGCATGACGATGAAGTCGCAGCCGGCGAGCGCCTTGCCGGCGCGTTCGAAGGCCTGCGCGGCAATGTCGGCGTCCGGTTCGTAGGGCGACGCATGGTCGATGTCGGCCGGGCAGGACAGCAGATGCGCCAGGTGCAGGGTGGCGGTCTGCGCGGCCAGCGGCACCAGCACGCCGACGCGGGCGGCGTGGTGCGCCAGCGCGGCGCTCACCTGGTCGACCAGCTGCTGCGGCTCGATCACCAGCGTGCG
>JAKONS010000300.1 GCA_022701845.1 Burkholderiaceae bacterium | reverse complement strand
CCCGCATCGATGATCTCGGCGACGGCGGGCTGTTGCTTCAAGGCCTGGCAGCAGCGGCAGGCCCACAAGGCGCAAGATGTGGCGGTTCACGAAGAAATCGGCCGAGACGATGTCGAGCCGCTCGCTGACGTCTTCGCCGATGTTGCGCACTGCATTTGCAATTCATATGGCATCCGTTGGCCAGTGCACCGATCTCAAAAATTCTTTGAACGAATGGAATAAGTCCGAAAGGTCAGTCGTCTACCCCACGTCACTTTTGACGAACTCTCATTTTCCACAGGACTTTTTATGAAATCCTCCCTGCTGCCCACCCTGGTTTTCTCGCTCGCCGCACTGACTTCCGGCGCCGCCATGGCCGCCGCGCCGGTCAAGACCGCAGGCGGCATGCTGGTCAACACCGCCGGCATGACGCTCTACACTTTCGACAACGACGCTGCCGGCAGCGGCAAGAGTGCCTGCAACGGGCCCTGCGCCGGCCTGTGGCCGCCGGTCATGGCCGAAGCCGATGCCAAGCCCGAAGGCGACATGACCATCATCGCGCGCGACGACGGCTCCAAGCAGTGGGCCTACAAGGGCAAGCCGGTCTATCTGTACAAGTCCGACATGAAGGCGGGCGACGCCACCGGCGACAACTTCAAGAACGTCTGGCACGTCATCAAGCCCTGATCAGCCAGGAGAATAGAGGCCCTAGCTTCCCACTCCGGACCCGCCCATGCGTGATCAGGACACCGCCGCCATCGTCGCCTGCATACCCAACCTGCGCCGTTATGCGCGCGGGCTCCTGGCCGACCCGACGCTGGCCGACGACCTGGTGCAGGACACGCTCGAGCGGGCCTGGAGCCGGTTTTCACTCTGGCAGAAACGCGGAGACATCCGGGCCTGGATGTTCGGCATCATGCACAACCACTTCATCGACGGCGTACGCGCCCGGGGCCGGCGACCGGAAGACAGCGTCGGCGACGACCTGCCCGAAATGCCGCAGCGCGCCGACCAGTCCGATGGCATCGAGGTGCGTGACCTGGACCGTGTCATGCATCGGCTGCCCGCCGAACAACGCGAAGTGATGCTGCTCATCGCCGTCGAGGAAATGGGCTACGCAGAAGCGGCCGCGACACTCGGCGTGCCCATCGGCACGGTGATGTCCCGTCTGGCACGTGGCCGCGAAAAGCTGCGGCAGGAACTGCAAGGCCGCGAACCTTCGGCCCAGGCCCCCGCGCCTCTGCGCAGGATCAAGTGACATGGACTCCTCCCCACTCAAACCCGTTTCCACCGATGGCAGCAAGCCGGTGACCGAGGCCGACCTGCACGCCTACGCGGACCATTTCCTGGACCCTGCGCGGCATGTCGAAATCGACGCCTTCCTGGATGCACATCCTGCAGAACGCCAGCGGGTGGACGACTGGCGCGCCCAGAACCTGGCGCTCCAGCAGATGCTCGACCCGGTCCTGTCCGAACCCCTGCCCTTGCGCCTGCCCTTGAAGCCTGCTCCAAGGGCCGGATGGCAGGAGTGGCCGTGGCGATCCCTGGCCGCCGGTGTGGCGATCGCGTTCGTCAGCACCGGGTCGGCCTGGTGGGGTCGCGGTGCCTACGACGGGCACCTGCAGCGCAGCGAAACGCTGGCGGCAGCGCAGGCCGGCTCGCTCAATGGCTTCGCCCACCGCGCGGCCGTGGCTCACGTGGTCTACAGCCCGGACGTGCGCCGGCCGGTCGAGGTGGGAGCCGACCAGGAACAGGCGCTCGTCACCTGGCTGACCAAACGCCTGGGCACCGAAGTGAAACCGCCCGATCTGCGGGCGCTGGGTTACGGCCTGATCGGCGGCCGGCTGCTGCCGGGCGACAAGGGCCCGGTGGCGCAGTTCATGTTCGGCGGCCCCCAGGGCGAGCGCCTGACGCTGTACGTCACCCGCGAAGACGCCGGGCGCGAGACCGCCTTCAGGTTCGGCCAGGACGGCCCGGTGAACGTCTTCTACTGGGTCGACAAGGACTTCGGCTACGCGATCTCCTCGGGCGCCGGCAAACCGGAAATGCTGCGTGTCGCCGAAGCGGTCTACAGCCAGCTCGAGGCGCGCAAGTAGGCTGAGAATTGGCCTGTCGGTCCGACTGTCGGCTCGACTGGCAAGATCGCAGTCTGCCGCAAAACCTCAGGAGTCCGGGCCATGCAGGAAAAGTCGCATTGGGACCGTGTCTACAGCACGAAGTCGGCCGATACCCTGAGCTGGTTCCAGGCGCATGCCGACCGATCCCTCGGCCTCATCCAGCGCATTGCCGCCAGCGAACGCAACCGCGTCATCGATGTCGGCGGCGGAACGTCCACCCTGGCAGACGATCTGCTCGGACTGCCTGGCTTCGACGTCACCGTTCTCGACATTTCGGAGAGCGCCCTCGACGTCGCTCGTCAAAGGCTCGCATCGAATGCAGATCGGGTGCGTTGGCTGGCGGGTGACATCACTCGACTTGTCTTGCCCACGCATGCATACGACATCTGGCATGACCGGGCCGTCTTTCATTTCATGACCACGCCGGAACAGCGCGAGGCTTACGTGACACAGGTGCGACGGGCCGTGCGGCCTGGCGGGCATGTGATCGTCGCGGTGTTCGGGCCGGACGGCCCGCTGCAATGCAGCGGCCTGCCCGTGGTGCGGTACGCGCCAGACGCGTTGCATGCCCAGTTCGGCAACGCATTCGAGCTGGTCGAACATGCGTGCGAAGACCACCGCACACCTGCGGGCGTGGTGCAGCAGTTCGTCTACTGCCATTGCGTGATGCACTGAGCGACAGCGCCCGGCACTTCACAGTCCGTCGGGGAACGTATACGTCACCGGAACCACCGAGGGTTGCCCGATCACCAGCGCGATCTGATCGTGCGGCTTCAGGGAAATGTCACGCACCGGCGCGAACTGCACCTTCCCGTTGACATACACCCGCAATGCGCCCTTGAGCCCGGCCACGTTTTCCGCCGACAGCGGCTGCCCCCAGACATCGAAGAAATTGCCCAGCGTGTACACCCGGTCGTTCGGTGATTCGACATGCAGGATGCCGCTGGCATCGTGTGTATGCAGCCAGTAGAAGCCCTGGCCACCACCGACAAAACCATGCTCGATGCGCAGCGGCGCGATGATGCCGATACCGCGCGGCACCGCGATCTGTTCGCCCTTGTAGAAGATGGCCAGGTGAGCGTGGAAGTGGGTCTTGAGCATCTCCTGGCTCGAACCCTCGATGCCATCCACCGGCTGGCCCTGGCCACCCCTGGCGGTGTTGCCGTCGGGGAAAACGGCTTTGCCCAATTGCCCGCCCTGCACGAGCAGGTTGCTACCGCCGGACGAGGCCGCGGCAGCACCGTCGGCACCATGCGCAAATGCGGTCGACAGGCAGGATGTCATGGCAATGGCGAGTGCCGCCGCGGCGAAGGGGTGGATGGTCATGATGGACATCAGGAGAAAAAATTCGAAGGAAAACACATATCAGGCGCTGCGGCTTGGCGCCCGTTTCCCGGCGGCCACGCGCGGCCGCCAGACATCGACGGGCTCGCCGTTGCGCCCCATCGGCCAGTGGCCCAGCCAGTGCTCCAGCACGGCGACATCGTCCGCCCGCCGACGCAGGTGCAACGCGTGGCCCTGGCCTGAATGCACCAGGTGCACCAACTCATTCGGCAAGGGCGGACTCTGGTCGCCGAAGTACCAGAAATGCCATGACACCAGGGCGTTGAGACCCGCGATGTCACGTGAGGCTTCCTTGTCGTCGTGCAGGGGATTGGCTACCCGCTGGATCGAGCCGTCGGTCATCGCGCGGTAGAAGTTGTCGGGCGGTCCGTCGCCGCCGGGGCGCTTGGCGACAAAACGCGGGTCTGCCCAGTAATCGCCGAGCGGCATCACCTCGTCGATGCGCATGACGTGGATGACCTGGTCGTTGTGGCGACTGCGCAGGCCGACGACCCAGTCGCCGGGCCTGGCGCTGCGGCGGATCTGCGGTTTGCAGACCGCGAGCGAACACCAGCCGTGGAAAGGATTGGGCGAGCCGCCGCGATCCTGCCGGACGACGTACCGGAAGATGCGCGGCCCGGCCGCCATGCCGTCAGCCGGCCTTCTTGTTCCAGGCACTGCACCAGCCGGCTGCCGCGACCTGTTTGCTTGCAAAGAGCGGGCAAGCCCCGGCGCTGTCCTTGGCCGAACCCTGGAAAAGCTGGCAATTGCCGCAGTTTTGGCTGGCCGCATGGTTGGGGTATTTTTTTCCGTCAACCTTTGTGGTGTCGGCTTTGTAGCCCAGTGCCACGGCCTGCGGATCGGTCTCCGCGAGCATGGGTTTGGCGGCCTGCGCGTGGACAGTGGCGGCCGCCAGCGCGGAGGCGCCGGCTATGGCCTGGAGCAGGAAGATTCGACGTGGGGTGTTGTTCATTTTTTTGCTTCGTGGGGTGGGAAACGTATGAAACGGTTCGGCCTATTGCTTGAGCACGAAGGCAGCGAGCGCCTTCACCTCGTCCGGCTTCAGGGCGGCGAAAGGCGGCATCGGCACGCTGCCCCATTTGCCGCTGCCGCCCACGCGGATACTGGCTTCGAGCCGGTTTTGCGCCTGAGGATCGGACTTGTATTTCTCGGCGACCTCGTGATAACCGGGGCCGACGATCTTCTGCGTCAGGCCGTGGCAGCTGAGGCAGGCGTTATTGGCCAGCAGGGCCTGCACATCCACCTTTGCCCCAGGCGATGGGGCAGGCGCGCTGGACGGCGCAGGTGCAACCGGCTCCGCAGCCGACGCGGCGACGATGGCCGGGTCGTCGGCCTTTGCAGAACCGTACGCCACCGCCAGGTACGCGCCGATCTGCTTGACCTCGGTGTCGCTGATGGGCGCGCCATAGGTGTGCTGCATCTTGGCCATTTCGGCGGTCCACTGCATCTGGTTCATACCGGGCGGCTGGTAACTCACGTAGTCGGCCGAATGACAGATGGCGCATTTCTGCATCGCGATGGCGAACCCGGGCAGCTTCGAGGTACGCAGCTTCGAGGTGTCGGGCTGCAGCTGGATGTCCGGCGGCGCGGCGGCGGCGCCGAAACTGGTGAATACGAAAGCCGCGAAGGCGGTCGGGGCGAGACGGGCCAGACGTTTCATGGTGGGCACCTCAGGCGATGACGATGGGGGTGGACTCGACCACATGGCGGCGGTATCCGGCGGGGTTCCAGTCGGCTGTGGCCGGCTGGCCTTCGCCCTTGCGGTTGGTCGCCCTGACCATCAGCACGGCCTTGCCTCTGGAGGCGAAACGCACCGGCAGCCGCCATTCCCGAAACGAGAACCGGCCCAGGTCCTGGCCCAGGTTCGCGACCTGCCAGCTCTGGCCGCCATTCACCGAAACCTCGACCTTGTCGATGCCCGCGCCGCTGTCGAAGGCGATGCCTTTCAGCTCGACCGGGCGGGCCACCGGCAGCACGCCGCCGGCCGACACGCTGGTGATGAAACTGCGCACCGGCAGCGTGGAAATCGGCCGGGTCTTCGCCGCGGCCGAACCCGGCGCGACGCATTGGCAGTCGTTGTCCGGCACCCGGTAGGCGGTGGTCATGAACAACGCGTCGTGGCCGTCGAAGACATGGTCGATCACCTCAATCTCGGACAGGTGCTTGACCCAGTAGGTGCCGAAGTAGCCCGGCACGATGAGCTTGACCGGGTAGCCGTTGAGAAACGGCAGGTCCTGGCCGTTCATGGCCCAGGCCAGCAGCGGCTCGTCCTGCAGGGCGTGGTCGATGTCCAGCGCCTTGCGGAAATCGGAAGTGGCGGGCAGCACCGGCGTGTCCAGCCCGTTGAAGGTGACCTGCTTCGCACCGGCCTTGACGCCGGCTTTTTCGAGCACCTTGCGCAGCGGCACGCCGACCCAGCGCGCATTGCCCATGGCGCCGTTGGCGAGTTGGGCGCCGAACACTCGCGGCGACGAAAAACCCCGGCTGTTGCCGGAACACTGGTTGACCGCGACTACTTCCACCGGCTGCGCCAGAGCCTTCAGTTCTGCCAGCGACAGGCTCAGGGGTTTGTCCACGAAACCCTTGACCGCCAGCCGGTAGGTCGCCGGATCGACCGAAAGCGGAATGTTGGCCAAGTGGTACCGCACGAAGAAGGCATCGTTGGCGGTGATCGGGCCTTCGTTGAAAGCCTCGAACGGCGTCTCTAGGTGCGGCGGCCTGGTGGTCACCCGGATCAGAGGCCGCTTCTGTGGATATTTCACCAGCGGACGCGGGCCCGCCGCAAAACTGACGCCTTCGCCAGTGTCCCGAGCGGCGAGCGCAGCCAGTGGCGATGCCGCCAGGGCCAGCAGCCCTGTTTGCCGTACGAATCGCCTGCGACCTGCGGCAGGATTTGCGGAAATGTCGTTTTTCATCGGGTCTTGTCTCCTGTTTTTATGGAAGGCAGGAAATTTCAGGGTGCCTTCCAGCCCCACTTCACAAAGATTGCCTGGCCGGCTGGCGACTTCAGATAGTCCACGAAAGCCTGAGCCTGGGCATCGTTGGCGGCGCGGTGGGTCAGCACCACACCGACGTCGCGGTAGATACGGAACGGCTCGTCCATCTCCACCAGCTGCGCCAGGTCAGGGTTGGACACCTGCCAGATGTTCCAGATCAGCCAGGCATCGATGTCGGGCTGCTGCGTCCATTGCTTGCGCGCTTCGGCGCTGTTCGGCGCTTCCGGCAACGTCAGGTTCTTGCGAAAGGCGCGCACCAGGCCGATGTCGCCCGTACGTCCTGCCACGTCTTCCCACAAGCCGGTCTGGCCCGCGCCGGCGACCGCCATCACCTTGATGCCGGGCTTGAGCAGGTCGCGAAATCCCTGGATGTGCTTCGGGTTGCCGGGGCGCACCAGAATGGCTGCAGGGCGCAGGTACAAGGGCTCCGCAGCGTGCAGATCGAATGCGCCGGGCAGTGCCTTGGCGAAGTCGCTCATCATGTTTTCGGCGCCGCTGAAAACCACGTCGGCGTCCTGCTTCGCCTTGTCCGCCCATTGAGGCGTGGGGCCGGCGGTGACGTTGACCTCGATGCCACGTTGAGCACCGAAGGTCTGCGCGGCCTCCTTCATGGCCGGAGCCGGTCCACCAGGGCCATAGACATTGAGGGTTGCAGCCCACGCAGGAGCAGCAGCCGCAACGGCCAGGGCGACCGTCGTCAGCAGTCCTCGCACGAAAGATCTCGGATGGACTTTCATGGTGCTCACTTCTTCATCGGCGCGGCCGGTGCCGCAATCGTCGATTCGACGCTGTTTGCTGCCAGGTCCACCTTGGCCAGGCTCAGGTCTTCATTCAGCACGTAGGCCAGCTTGCCGTCACGGGTGAAAACGATGGCCTGGCGCGGCTCCTTGAAGCCGGTGATGGTGGCGGTGACGGCCTTGCTTGCGACGTCGATCACCGACAGCGAGTTGTCGCCCAGGTTGCCGGCATAGACATGCTTGCCGTCCGGCGTCAGCGCCGCGCCGTAGGGGTCCTTGCCGACCGCGATGGTGGATTCGATGGCGCGTTTTTCGACATCCACCACCGCGATGGTGTTGCTGCCGCTGTTGGCCGCGAAGATGGTCTTGCCGTCGGCGGTGACCGAGATGGCGCGCAGCTTGTTGAAGCCTGTGATCTCGCCATCGATCTTGTTCGTCGTTGTGTTGACGATGGTGATCTTGTCGCCGAGGAAGTTGGTCACGTAGAGCGACGCGCCGTCCGGGCTGAGGCGCACGCCCTGGCGCGGCTGGGCGAAGCCGGTCACCACCGCACGCGGCTGGCCGCTGGTGAGGTCGAAGCGGGTCACGGTGCTGGCGGCCTGGTTGTTGACGTAGATCGTCGAGCCGTCCTTGCTGAGCACCGTGCCGAAGGCGCCCGGGCCGGCTGGCAGGGTGGAGACGGTCTTCAGGCTGGCCGTGTCGATGCGGGCGACGGTGCCCAGGCTGCTGTCGGAGATGTAGAACGCCTTGCCGGTCGGCTCGAAGACGATGTTGCGCGGCGTGACGAAGCCGTGCAACACCGCACGCACCTTGCCGGTCCTGAGGTTGTAGACGACAACGTCGGGGCGCTCGCTGTACGACACCACGGCGGTGTTTTCGTCAGGGCTCAGCGCGAGCGAGTTGTTGTGGATGCTGCCGTCGAAGGTCCAGCGGGTGGATGCGGCGGCTTCGGCGGGCGCGGCGGCAAAGGCTGCCGGAGCGGTGGTGATGCCGGCTGCGGCGAGGCACATGGACAGGGCGAGGATGGTTTTTTTCATGGGGTCTTTCGATTTGGATGGTTCGGTCAAGGGTGTTGACGTCGCTGGAGTGGCGCTTATTCCAGGCCCGCCTTTATTTAAGTAAGTAGGTGATACCTGCGTTGATGGCGAACCCGCCGCACACGAGCCACACGAACAGCACGGCGGCCAGTGCGAGCGGCTTGACGCCGGCTTTGCGAATGGCCGACACATGGGTGGTCAGGCCCAGCCCGGCCATGGCCATGGCGAGCAGGACGGTGTCGATGTCGGTGACGTGGCTCACCACCGATGCCGGCAGAAGAGCCAACGAGTTGAGGCCGGCGACCGCCACGAATCCCAGGGCGAACCACGGGATCACGATGCCGCCCTTCTTGCCGGTGTGACCCTCGGCGGCCAGGCTTTGCTGATGTTCCGGCGAACGGGCCAGCCAGGCCGACAGGATGATGAGGAACGGTGCCAGCATCATCACGCGGACCATCTTGGCGATGACGGCGGTGTTGGCCGCTTCCTGACCGATGGCGCGGCCGGCGGCCACCACCTGGGCCACCTCGTGGATGGTCGAGCCTGCATACACACCGTAGGTGGTCGGAGACAGGCTGATGAAACCGTACTGCGCGTTGAGGTGGTAGAGCACCGGGTACAGAAAGATCGCCAGGGTGCCGAAGACCACCACCGTGGCGACCGCCACCATCACCTGCTCGGCCCGGCCGCGCACCACCGGCTCGGCCGCCATCACCGCTGCGGCCCCGCAGATCGAGCTGCCCGCGCCGATCAGCATGGCCGTCTTGCGGTCCAGGCCGAACACCCGGGTGCCCAGGAAACAAGCCAGGCCGAAGGTGCTGCAGAGCACCGTAGCGTCGATGGCGACACCGGTCCAGCCGACGTTGCCGATGTCCTGAAAAGTCAGCCGCAAGCCGTACAGGATGATGCCCAGGCGCAGCAGGCTTGCCTTGGAAAAAGTAACGCCATCACCCGCCGCCGCGCCGATGCGGGAATAAACGGTGTTGCCGACCACCATGCCGAGCACGATGGCGAGGGTCAGCGCGCTGATGCCGTTGCTCTGCAGCCAGCCGAGCTTGCCCAGTTGGATGGAGGCAAAGGCGATGAGTGCGGTCAATAGCAGACCGGGGAGCACCGCCTGTGCGCGGCCTGCAAGGCCTGCGCCATGGGTGCGATGTACCGCGGGAGCTCCATGCGATGTGGCATTGGCCTGCTGCTTCAAGTCACGTGGATAGTTCATGCCTCCACTGTGAAACGATCAAACTTATAAATCAAACAGGTTGTTTTTCTTATATCTATCGGTTTTTCCGGTCATTAGACTTGTGATTCATCGCCGGTTCGAGCGCCATTCGAAAAAGGCGAAGGCAGCCATGCACATCAGCATGGCGCCCACGAAACCCACTGCTTTCAACTCACCCATGCCGAGCGCGACCAGCGCCGGGCCGGGGCAAAACCCGGCAAGCGCCGACAACGAGTCTCCTATCGATTTGTCGGTTGGAAGGCAGTCGCACGGGCTCGCCCAGAAGGGATGCACGACTACGGCCTGCGATGTAGAAGGGCACCATGCCCACCGCGATGGCACCCAGCATGACCAGCTCCAGCGATGGATCCCAGGCGCCGGCGAGGTCGAGAAACCCAAGGACCTTCGCCGGGTCGGCCATGCCGGAAATCAGCAGTCCAAAACCGAAGACCAGGCCGCTCAAGAGTGATGTTATGGTTTTCATCGAAGCCTCAGCCTGCCACAGGTGGCGGATCAGAAAGACGGTCAGGAAACCAGTTGCCATGAACGTGACCGTGGCCACGAGCGACCGGAACGACAGACGCGACAGCCCGCACACCCCATGGCCGCTGGTACAGCCGGCGCCGTAGCGTGTACCCAGGCCGACCAGGAAACCGGCTATCAACACAGCGCCCCAGCCCGCATCGATCCGCAACGGCGGCAGTGCCGAGAACAGCCTGCAGACGGCGGGCGCGGCGATCAGCCCCGCGACGAAGGCGACACGCCACGCGATGTCGCGGCGGGCATCGACGCGAAGGGCGAACGTGTCTCCAAGCCTTGATTTGCCGCAACTCGGCCCGGAGAGCTTCCGTCGCCCTGAGCTGTCGGATCTTTTGCCGACTGCCCGGGCTACGCATTTACCGCGCATCCTGCTCCTGTACGGCTCCCTGCGCGAGCGCTCCTACAGCCGCCTGCTGACAGAAGGAACTGCTCGACTGCACCAGGCGATGGGAGCCGAGACACGCATTTACGACCTGCGCGGCATGCCCATGCCCGACGCCGAACCGGACAGCCACCCGAAGGTCCAGGAGCTTCGTGAATTGACGATGTGGGCTGAAGGCATGGTCTGGACATCGCCGGAACGGCACGGCGCCATCACCGGCATCATGAAAGCTCAAATCGACTGGATTCCCCTGAACGTCGGCTCCGTTCGCCCGACGCAGGGCAAGACGCTTGCCGTCATGCAGGTGTCGGGTGGCTCGCAGTCATTCAACAGCGTCAACACACTGCGCCTGCTCGGACGGTGGATGCGCATGCTGACGATCCCCAACCAATCCTCCGTGGCCAAGGCCTTCCAGGAATTCGAAGAAGACGGACGGATGAAGCCATCAGCATATTTCGACCGGGTGGTTGATGTGATGGAGGAACTGGTCAAGTTCACGCTGCTGACGCGGGACAGTGCCGAGTCCCTTGTCGACCGTTACAGCGAGCGCAAAGAAAGCGCGCAGGCCCTGTCGAAGCGCGTGAGCCTTCAGAAAATTTAGTCAACCCAGAGGCAGCGAAGGGCCGAAAGCGAAAGCTGCTGAGGCCCTTAACTACGGAATAGGCGCCTTGAGTCAGGCCCCCGGGCCAGCCGTTACTTTTTAGCTCGCGGGAGCTTGGCTCGGCGCACAGCCAAGGTGCACTTCAACATGTTGGCCGTCATGACTTCGTCCTGCCGGGTGGGCCAGTCCGTCGGGCAGCTCATTGCCAATTGGCTTTACGCAAGAACGCGAAGCTTCGACGCATCGCTTTTCATTGCCGTCGCCACGCTGATATGCATCGACATCCGGCCTTCAAAGGCTTAGGCAATACATCAGCCGGCAGCAGACGTGTTTCCAGAACCAAATGGACCATTCAGGCCAAAGGTGAAATCAGAGCGCCGTTTCGCGCCCATACGTCGGGTCGGTCGAGCAGACTCATTGTCTGGGTCTTCCATGATGAGATATGCAGCCCTTTCCCTCTCCCCTCGTCACCTAGCCATCTTGGATTGCATCATGGGAGTTCCTCTGCACTCATGCACGGCTATAAATTCCAAAGAATCTTGGAGAGCTTGAACGAATTGAACACATTGAAGCGTATTTTCATCGAGTGTTGCAAAAAAGCGACTGCGCACCCGGTTCAGAAAAAACGTCCATCTAAAATGCTCGCAGAAACCAATTGGTTTCATGCTATCGCTCAGTGGATCACGTAGCCCCGGTATGCCCAATTCCGGCGCGCCACTCCTGATGCGGATGGGCTGTCAGCAATGCTGAGTCGTGTGAGCAGCGCGACCCGAAAGTAGGCCCATCTATTGAGTACCGTTTCTTAACGGTCTCGCCTTGGGCGATGGCTGGCATTTCGCTAGCCATCCACTCGTTGGAGCATCTACGTCGTGTCACATTCTTCTGCACCACCTCATGCAAGTGCACTCGGTACACGATTTGAAATCACTTGCCGATCCAGAGCAGAAAATCAATCTGCGGGGCTCGACTCGCCTGACCAACTTGGAAATACTAAGCGCAAGTTCTCCCCCGCGTTTAGTGTTACGCGTCGTGCAATCTCAGTTCTTCTTGATGCAAAGGCTAATGCTTATCAGATCTGCACCTATCTGATAATTGCCCAATTCACAGATAAAACCGGCATTTATTCCAATGCCGGGCTTAATGCAGTCGGTAAATATTTGAGCGCGAGCAAAGCTGCCGGACATCCCATTGATCGAGCATTGCGCAGTTTAAAAGGCGAAACTGTCCTTGGAATGCCACAATTAACGAGGTTGATGACATCCAGAGAAGAGTGGATTGAAAAAGGCGGAAAACCGCTGCCGGATGGACCGACTGATCGACGTAAGGTTCGTCACATTCTCGAACGCAATTCTGATGATGAATTGGTATGGATTTCATCTGCCTTGGTTTTGAGAGCCAAAAATATTGACCCATCACTGACGTTCGACAAGCCACTAACAATCATTAAGTCGCTCGGGGACATTGCTGCGCGTGCTCTTCTATACCTTTACCAGTGCGACAATATTCTAGACTGGCACGGTGTAGCACCACACGAAGCCCTTTGCCGCCGCTTCCGAAAAATAAGGGAGCCCGTCGTTCTGAAAGATGGCGGAACTCTTATTCGCGAAGCCATAGACGAGCTTTTTGTTTCGCCTCACATGATAAAAGCCGTAGGAAAATCGTTACCGGAGGATGAGTCATCCGACCGAATGTACAAAGAAGTCATCAACGCTGTTTCTGCGCTGAATTCCGCTGGATTCATTTATGAGACGGTGCTGGTACTCGATCGGGCAAGGGATCTCGGTGAAAACGCAGATTCTACAGTCGATACAAATGCCTCACCCCTGTATGCCCTTGACACGAAATCTCTGCATGGCTACAAACCTATTCATGAAGAAGGACTTGCGGGAATAACAGCGAAACTAGCAAACAAGCTCTATCGACCTGTGACCAACGAAAATGGAAGTTTTGATGGGGTGTATGCAGCTTTTCTGCCGCCAGCGCAACAAGGCATGATCGTAGGGATTATGCGTATCCGATTTCGTGCTACCAACCCAAAACTCCCGGATGTTGCGACAGCTTGGATAGCCATAAAAAATAAAAATGAGCGTGCTTATCTTTATCTAGCCGAACTCTTTAGCGCCTACAACATGCCGCATCCACGGCGGCCGGTAGATTTGGCCATGGAAGCAGCATCAAGACATCGTAAATAACCCAGCGCGGCGGACATCGCTGCGTACACATAGGCCCATGAACTGGCGAGCAGTGTCCCCGACGCGCCGCTCCTCACCATGCGGGCACCTTGCGTGCTGTTAAATTTAGGATGCCTTGTTTGCTCCATAGAAACCGCAGGAGCTACCGGCTTCTGCCATTCTGTATGCCGCCTGCGCAGTCGCCATCTTTCTGACCGTAATGGTACTTCTTTACGAAGGCATGCCAACGGGCTTTGCACCACTCTCTGCTGTCGCGTTTGTTGGATAGAACGCCCACAGGGAATTCGCGCTGCCAGTGCTTGGCGTTAACCGTGACGTAAAGGCGCACTGTGTTTGTGAGCCGGGGAACGCCTGCTTCTCGCGCCAAGTCGGCGGCCGAGCCTTGGCGGTTCAGCGCGCCAGGCTCAACCTCTAACGATCGCAGAACTCTCGGTAAAGCTGGCTGGCGCAGAGCGGATATGCAGCGCAAATAGCATAGCTTCTAGGAATCACCTAAGAAAAGCCAACAATGAAATTGGCCTATTTCCAACATAGAAACACCACATTTCAGCCATTTCTTTGTGAAAACAAAATTTTGTTGGAATATTAATGCGTCTAACATCCAGCACAGAAATACCTGCTTGCCCGCACAAAGAAATACACTGAACTCACAATTGCAACTCTACCCTAACTTGCTGCTTAGCATGACCTGACGGCCATTCAGATATATGTATGGTAGTGATTGCGAGACATGCTGAGATGGTACTGGGAAAACAAATGTGCGAAGAGAAATTTAGAGAAGCCTTCACAAATCAAAAATTTAACAAATACAACTACCACGCATTTAATATATGACCTCTACCATAACCGGCTACATCGGCACCAGCCCGTTTTCGATGCTCCACCCTGCGGTACATGATTGCCATCATTCTTTATTTAACTACAGAAATCCGAGTTTTGGGGTGCTTGCGACACATGCCGCAAGCAATAGCGTTGCAAAAAACACTGTCGATGAAGACTACGATGAAGAGGCCTCCAAATGCTGCCCAATAAAAAATGCTGTTGATGCTTCGGGAGTCGATGCAAAAGTTCGCGGTTCCTCGACTGGCCCCGCTCGAACGACATGGAGCAAAACTCCATCAGACCCGTTTGTCGCACGGAATAAAGGTCAAGGAGCTCAGCGGTCGAATCGTGAGCAAAGCTTAACATCGATAAATAACGATGAGCTTGCTGATCGTCAAGGCCAAATCAAAAAGGCGAAGTCAATCAAAAGCCTAATTAGCCAGTCAGCTAACAATGAACTGGTGGGGCCGCTAGCTTTTCCAAAAATGCGGTCGCGAAGCCAAGAAATTTCTGCGCAAAAAAAATGTGCGCGGAAACTCAGCGTCAACAATCAAGTCAGCGTTCTAACACTGCAAGAACTGTATCCGTTCCAGACCGCAATCTCCACGGCAGAGGCCGCCAAGGTATTGGGATTCGCAGAGCAAACGCTTCACAAATGGGCATCGCTCGGCAACGGCCCGTTGACACCCCTTCGTCTTCGCAGACGCCTTCTGTGGCGCCTGACGGACTTAGAAAGCATTCTGGCTGGCCGTTAAACAGGCTTGCGGATTGGCGTGACGTTGGATGCACATTTAGAAGCTTGATAGTCGAAATCCACGCCGCCTTCCAAGAGGATATGCTGTTCGATCTTCAGCATAAATTTCTGCAATTGGCCGACGTTACGCGGCTTATAACGTTCGCCCTGCGTTTTCGGTTTGTGGCCGGAGATCTGATTGATCGCTCCTTCCGGCACTTCTGCCTCTTCGCCTAGAAGGTTGAAGCTTCGCCGCAAGCCGTGGGGCGTCAGGTGATTGATTTCAGCGCTTTCGACGGCTACCGCAAGCGCCTTGCGGGAATCTACTAGATGCCCCGAGGCCGATCGAGAAGAGGCAAACACGTAATCATTGCCGTCGATCTTGGGTAGCGACTTCAGCAGTTGAAGCAAAAAAGGTCCAACGGGTATAACTCGATCCTCATGCATTTTGTCTGCAATCTTCATCCGCGAGTATTTGAAGTTTATGTCGATCCACTTAACCGCAGCCATTTCTTCTTTGCGGGCGCCGGTTAGCAGCAAGGCAATCAGGTAGGCTGACATTTGGCGGTTTGGCAGCAAGAAGACTGTTTCAAACCATCCGCGAAGAAACGTGGACTCGAGTTGATCGTTTCGTGGCTTTCCGGCCGGAATTGTGTTTGCCTTTACCTTGTCGTCCCTAGCCCAGTTTGCGTCGATCACTTTTTCATACAGCTTGTGCGAGTAACACCAACGCAGAAAGCCTGAAAACATCTGCAACGCGCGGTTTGCCTGTGCACTACCACGTTTGTTTTGTTTAATCACCCAGGCGCGTAAAATGTCTGCATCTATGTCTTTCAAATTCATTGAAAGAAGCTCAAAGATGGGTCCTGGGAGCGTCGTGCCAGTACCGCGCTTGTACGGCAAACCGCCCGGCTTAGCCATCTCAATCAGACTTTCTTTGTACTTGGGCTTCCAAGCAATCTTCTTAGCTGGCCTACCGTCCTCCATGTACGAGCTCCAGGCCTCTCCGACAGTGATTGATGCTTCTCGCGCAGCCGCACGGGTTGCGATGTCTTTTGCTGCAACTTCATCAGCGACGACCCGAGGGTCCCGGCCGTTGTCAACGATGGTCTGAATCGCCCGTGCTCGAACGCGCGCGTCGGCGATGCTCCACGGCTGTCCAACTTTTCCGATGGTCATTCGAATCGGACCCCTCAGCCCAACGATAGGCCCAGCCCAAAAAAATGAAGGTTGCCCGTTGGGTGTCACACGCACACCCAGCCCTTTCGTGTCAGCGTCATACAGAAACGCTTGAGACTTGGCTTCGTCGCAGTGAAGTGCTGCGATCCGTGTTGCTGTAAGAGTGACTTTTGGCATCGCTACCTCAATTTGTACATGTAAGTTGAATGTACTAGCTGATGTACTAAAAGTTTACGCATGCGGGTCTAGTTCAAGCAATAAATTGGATGATGAGCAGCTCGTTTCTCAGGAAAATCACTCTATAAAATCCATCTCGAACAATCTGGGTCGTCTTTCTGACCGGATCATTCGTAATGAGAAGGTCGGGTGTTCGATTCATCTCTCCGGCACCAAACAACAAGGACCTCCCAGCCATTGGCCGGGAGGTCCTTTTTTTGTCGCTGCCCCCTAGCGCTAGCCGCTATCGGCGCCTCACGGCCCGACCGACGCACCCCCGCAGATCACCAGTTCCTGCCCGGTGATCGCCGCAGCCGAGGGCGACAGCAGGTACTGCACCAGATCCGCGACTTCCTGCGGCTGCACATAGCGACCGATCGGCGGCAGCCGGGGCGGTGAACTCGCCCGGCCGCTCTGCGTGAGCATCGGCGTTTCCGTCGCACCCGGGGCCACCACGTTGACGGTGATGCCACGCGGTGCCAGTTCGGCAGCCCAGCTGCGGGCCAGCCCCACCATGGCGGCCTTGGTGGCGACGTACTGGCTGCGCCCCGCCGCACCGCGCGAGGTGCGGCTGCCGATCAGGACGATTCGCCCGCCCGCGGCCATGCGCGACGAGAAGCTGTCGGCCAGCAGTTCCGACGCCACCACATGCAGCTGCCAGAGCCGAGCCCCGATCCCGAGGTCGAGCGCGCCCAGCGGCGCCGCATGCATGAAACCGGCGGCATGCACCATGGCTTGCGGCGTCGGCAGTTCGGCCAGCCGGGGGGCGGCGGCCACCGCATCGGACAGGTCGATGCGGTGATCGTGGAAGTCGCCGGGCAACCCGGTGGCGCCCGAGCGGCTGATGCCGTCGACCGTCCAGCCCGACGACAACAGCGTGCGGGCGATCGCCTCGCCGATGCCCGAACTGACGCCGGTGACCAGCGCCCGTCGTCCCGGGCCGGATGCCGTGCCGACGGCACTCATGCCTTGATCCAGTCCGGCTGCAGCCGCACGTACTTGATGGCCTGCCGGAAATAGGTGTAGGAGACATGCAGCATGCCGTAGGCCGACTGCGTGACGCTGGGATAGGAGAACTCGCGGTTGAGCTTCTTTTCCGAGTTGTTGCTCATGCAGTAGCCGTCGCCCTCGTCGAGGTTGCGGCGCCACGGCCAGGTGCGGCCGCCGTCGGCC
>JAKONS010000298.1 GCA_022701845.1 Burkholderiaceae bacterium | reverse complement strand
GCGGCCTGCTGGCCCTGGCCGAGCGCGATCTTCAGCAGATCGGCGACGGTGTTGGCGTTGAGCTTTTCCATGATGTTGGCGCGGTGCGCCTCCACCGTCTTGATGCTGATGCCGAGGTCGTCGGCGATCTGCTTGTTGAGCCGGCCGGCGACGATGCGCTCGAGCACCTGCGCCTCGCGCGAGGTGAGCTTGGCCAGCAGCGCGTCGCGGCTGGCGGCCTGCTGCGAATCGGCGAAGAGTTCCTTGGCGCGGTCGAGCATGCGTTCGACCACCGCCACCAGCTCGTCTTCCTTGAACGGCTTCTGGATGAAGTCGAGCGCACCCTTCTTCATCGTGTCGACCGCCATCGGCACGTCGCCGTGGCCGGTGATGAAGACGATCGGCAGCGGCGACTTGCGCTCGATCAGGCGGTCCTGCAGCTCGATGCCGCTCATGCCGCCCATGCGGATGTCGACCACGAGACAGGCGATCTCGCGCGGGTCGTAACGCGACAGGAAGGACTCGGCGGATTCGAAACAGCGGACCCGAAAGTCTTTGCCTTCCAGCAGCCATTGAACGGAATCACGGACGGCTTCGTCGTCGTCGACCACGTACACGGTGCCTTTTTTGGGGATCAAGCTCATGCAGTCACGCTCGGTTAAACGGGGGGGGAGGCGGGGATTTGGCGTGTCGGCTCGGGTGTGCCGGAGGCATTCGGATCACCGGGCGAAACCAGCGGAATCCAGAAGGAAAAACGGCAGCCGGCCACCTCCGGTCCATTGTAGAGGTTCTCCGCCTGCATCCTTCCGTGGTGCGACTCCACGATGCTGCGACAAAGATTCAGACCCATGCCCATGCCTTCGGACTTGGTGGAGAAGAAGGCTTCGAACAGGCGCTCCAGCACCTCGGGCGCCAGGCCGCCGCCGGTGTCCAGCACGGTGAATTCGATGGCCGGCTGCGCATCGACCAGCTTCGGCACCACCCGCAGTTCGACGCTGCGGCGCCCGGGCGGCCGGCCGGCGCTGTCGACCGACTCGGCAGCGTTGCGCATCAGGTTCACCAGCACCTGCTCGATCAGGATCGGGTCGACCATCAGCATCGGCAGGCGTGCGGCCACGTAATGCGACAGCCGGATGCTGCGCCGGCGCATCTCGATGTCGGCCAGCTCGACCGCCTCGGCCACCATGCTCGGCACGTCCGACGGCGTGCGGTTGGGCTCGCTGCGCTTCACGAAGGCGCGGATGCGCTGGATGATCTGGCCGGCCCGCTGCGCCTGGTGGGCGGTCTTGTCGAGGGCCGACAGCAGCATCTGCTCGTCGGTGTTGCCGCCCTTGATGCGGGTGATCAGGCCGCTGCAGTAGTTGCTGATGGCGGTCAGCGGCTGGTTGAGCTCGTGCGCCACCGACGACGCCATCTCGCCCATGGTGATCAGCCGGCTGATCGACTGGGCGCGCTCGGCCTGCGCCGCGGCCTGCTCCTCGGCGTCGCGGCGGCCGGTGATGTCGGTGGCGATCACCATCTGCGCCAGGCGGCCGTCGACCCAGTTCAGGTAGCGCGACCGCACCTCCAGCCAGCGGCCGAGTTCGGGAATGAAGATCTCCGAGTTCTCGGTCTGCGCGGTGGTCAGCGAGGTGGTCGGCAGGCCGGCCAGGCCGTCGACGTCGTCGAGCGTGTCCTCGGTGGCGCCCACCGGCTCCAGGCCGGCCTGGGCCGCCATCTGCAGATGGCCCTCGGCCTCGGCGCCGAACCACTGGCGGTACAGCCGGTTGGCATAGAGGATCTCCTGGCTGCCGATCGGCGCCACCGACACCGAGGCGTCGAGCGCTTCGAGCACGATGGTGAAACGCTCGTGCGAGGCGGTGAGCTGGGCGCGGATGCGGTTGGGCTCGGTGATGTCGGTCATCGAGGTCATCCAGCCGGTCTGCTGGCCGCGCGGGTCGATCAGCGGCGACACATACATGCGGCCGTCGAAGATGGTGCCGTTCTTGCGCTTGACCCGCACCTGGAAGCCGCCGCGCTTGTGGTGGCCGGTGAACTCGTCGTTGAGCAGGTTGGCCAGGTGTGCCTGGTCCTCGTCGGGCCAGTGGGAGTAGGGTGGCACCTGGCCGACCAGCTCGCTCTCGCTCCAGCCGGTCATCTGGCAGAAGGCCGCGTTTACATAGGTGATGCGGCTCTCCATGTCGAGCGCACGCATGCCGGTGAGCACCGAGTTCTCCATGGCGCGGCGGAAATAGGTCTCGGCCAGCAGCGCCTGCTGCGCCTGCATGCGGCGGCGGGTGTGGCGCCAGTTGGCGATCAGCATCCAGGCGGTCATCGCGCTCAGCACGCCCACCAGCCAGAAGAAGCCGCTGCCCACCACGCCGAGCGAGGTGCGGTAGGCCTGCGCATGCAGCATCAGGCCGTTGCCCACCGGCGATACCGGCACCTCGTAGGTGATGGAGTTGTCGCCCCAGGGCACCAGCCGCTTGGCGCCGGTGCGCGGCGCCAGCGGGGTGCCGGCCACCGCGCGGCCGCTGCCGTCCTGCAGGGTGACCGAATAGCGCGCCAGCACCTCGCTCGGCACGCCGTAGCGCAGCAGGCTGTCGATCGAGTATTCGCCCAGCACCACGCCGGCGAAGTGGCCCTGCTGCGACAGCGGAATCTGCAGCTGCAGCAGGGTGGTCGGAGCGCTGCCGCCCGCCGGCTGCGAATACACCGGCTGCAGCAGGTCGCGCGTCAGGCTGAACACGCCCTCGGTCTCGCCCGGCCGCAGCACGTCGTCGACCCGGCGCAGCTGCTGCGCCGGCAGCGAGGGCGCGGCATGGCTGGCGATCACCCGGCGGCGCTCGTCGATCCAGCTCAGCGCCTGCACTTCCGGGTACTGGGCGATCAGCGACTCGGAGCGGCTGTCGAACTCCTGCCGGTCGATCTCGCCGTTGGACACGTCGCGGGCGATGCGCATCAGCTGCTCCTGCCGCTCCAGCAGGCGCAGGCGCAGACGCTGCTGGGCGTATTCGACATCGCGCCGCACCGCCTCGTGCTCGCGCTCGAGTTCCTCGGTGCGCAGATAGGAGAAGGCGGTGGCGATGGCGGCCAGGAACAGCATCACCGCGGCCAGCGGCGCCAGCATCGCGAAGCGGTCCTGGCGTTGCGGGGACTGGCGCTGCCACCAGCTGCGCCACAGGTCGGCGGCGCGCGGCAGCAGGGGTCGGGCGCGTGACGCGCGTGGAGGTTGTGTCGCCATGGTTCCGAGTGTAGGCCGCCGACCGACGCATTTTATTGCAGTGCAGCATAGTTTTTCACATTACGGAATGTCGCTGCACCATTCGGAATGTAAAAAAAGTATGCGAAACTTGTATTCGCCCGTGCCGGACCGGCACCCCTCCATGGAGACGAGACATGTCAGCCCTACCCGACGAATCGATCGGCGCGCGCGCGCGCAACA